>JAFCZV010000309.1 GCA_019314155.1 Deltaproteobacteria bacterium | reverse complement strand
TGGTTGTTTTTACCCTAAGTCTTTGTTTCCTTCTCCCATTCGCCACAATATCTGCTGCTGCAGGTCTTTGTGAAGAGTGCACAGAGGATGGTGATTGTGATTCCGGCAATTGTGGGGTCTCTGTAGAAGACCCTAATATCAAACGTTGTATTCCCAATGGTGCAGAAACATATGAATGTAATATCGGTGACGATGGTGGTGGATGTTTTATCGCAACTGCAGCTTACGGCTCAATGATGGCGCCGCATGTAAAGATTCTGCGTTCTTTCCGCGACCGAATTCTGCTCCAAAATTCAATCGGCAAGGGTTTTGTGAGTCTATATTATACTTATTCGCCCCCTATAGCCGACTTCATCGCAAAACATGATAGTATGAAAGCGTTTATACGGATAAGCCTGTTACCCGTTGTGGGAATGAGCTGGGTTGCTCTGAAGATTGGCCCTATAACTACAATGGCTGTTATTCTCTTTTTTAGCATTGCCATGATCGGACTTGTAAGCATCAGGAGAAAGAAAGTTAAAAATTAAATATCATAAGCTAAAGACAGGGGCACCAATGGCCCTGTCTTTTTATTATCCGGCCTTTGGATACCTGCTGATCTAACGTTCTATAAATTGTAAAAACGGGGGAGTAATGGTTGGATACATGAAGAAATCGATTTACTTTCTAATTGTGACTAGTTTGGCAATGGCGCTGAGCGGATGCGCTACAGTACACAAGGATGAGGTGCAGCCGGTCGACCAGAAGCCGGTTATCAGCAAGACGATAACAGAGGCACCATCAGCTTTCAAAGGGCTGAAACGCAAGGTTGCCATAGCTCGATTCTCGAACGAAACAAAATACGGTCAAAGCTTTTTTTTAGACGCTAACAACGACCGAATCGGCAAACAGTGCGTGGATATCCTGTCGGCAAAGCTGTTGGCTACGGAAAAGTTCATTGTTCTTGAGCGGGCGGACTTAGACAAAATTCAACGTGAGCTGAATATTGGGAATGCCGAACAGTTAAGAAACATGGCGGACTACCTGATTGTTGGGTCGGTAACCAGTCGAGTTAAAAAGCAAACTGCATACGCCAAAGTGCACATACGTCTTATTGATGTGTATACCGGACAGATCTTGTATTCGGAGGACAGATCTTGTATTCGGAAGAAGGTGAAGGCGAAGCGTACTCCGAAGCCGGTACTGTATTTGGTGTTGGCGAAAAAGCCGGCTACGACTCATCATTAAACGATAAAGTGCTGGAGGCAGCTATAACCAACTTGTCCTCGAACGTCATCGAAAACCTGCTGGACAAACAGTGGCGGGCTTATATCCTCGGATATGAAAATGACTTTTTCATCGTATCCGGTGGCAAATCGCAAAATATAACGCCCGGAACGTTGTTCAAAGTCATCCAGGAAGGCAAAAAGATAAAGAACCCACAGACGAACATGTACATCACCCTTCCAGGAGAAAAAGTAGGAGAGTTAAAGGTGATCCAGTGTATCGGCGATACGGTAGAAAACGAAGTGTCATTGTGTACACTTGTTTCGGGAAACCTTAAGAAATATATCGAGGCAAAAGATTTTTCCAAACTGTTTATCCAGGAATAAAAAGAAGGTGAAAGCTCATGACAAAATGGATCGTTTTGGCAGTGGCAGTCATAGCGATGCTTGTTGCATCAGGTTGTGGCTACCAAGAAGGCATAAGGCAACCTGACAGGCAAAGCTACATATGGTTTAGTGGCGAAACCAAAGATGCCGTGGCAATCATTGACGACAATGAGCCGTTTAAAGTGGAACAGACTTCCTATGTAGATAGCGAAACAGGGGAGAGGGTATCCAAAAAGGGGCGTACGCTGTATCAGGTAAAGCCGGGCAAGCATGATATCGTGGTCAAAAAGGATGGGCAGGTGGTTGTACATCGCAGTTTGATGATCGGTGCGGGTGCAACCAAGGAGGTGCGGGTTCCATGAAATCGAACATGATAAAAATAATGGTGAGTTTGGCGGCCGTTCTGTTTTGCTGGGGATTACTCTGACTCTCTGTATCATTCCAAGAAAAATCCGGGTGTCGAGTCTTTAGCTAAGCACAAAGAGGAGCTGGAAAATATTGTTGAAGAATCGAAAAACCGAAATCTGAGGATTCCACCAGGTGTTTGTGCTGAATTAGGTTACCTGTATGCTGCTAATAATAATACGAAAAAAGCAATTGAACTTTTTCAGATGGAAAAACAGACTTACCCTGAATCAACAATTTTGATGGAAAGATTGATCATGCAGACTGAAAAACGGGCTTCGGCTGATGACTCTTCTAAAAAAACATCTGTAGAAAAATCGGTCGAGCAAGAAAAATCTATTGGGGGAAGCACAAATGAGTAAGTTAATGAAAAGGATTCGAGCAAGAAAAATCTATTGGGGGAAGCACAAATGAGTAAGTTAATGAAAAGGATGCTGGTTTCAGGCATATTGCTGGCAGTAGCGGTCATAGTTGCCGGGTGTGCTCCTAAGGCTACAACCAAGGGCGAAGAGTTTCCCCTGATGTATGAAGAAACACCTTTAACAATTTTAATACTACCCCCGATGAATGAGTCAACAGCAGCCGAGGCAAAGCAATATTATGGGACAACAGTTCAAGAGGTGTTGTCATACTGGGGATATTATGTATTCCCGTACGAAATTACATCCGACATTTTAAAGATGGAAGGTATTTATGACGCAGAGTTAATACGTAGCGTACCTTTGGCGAAATTTCGGGAATATTTCGGTGCCGATGCCGTGCTGTATACGACTATTAAAAAATGGGATCTGAAATATATGGTCTTGGCAGCGAATCTGACAGTATCTATTGATGAGGAGTTAATATCAACAAAAACGGATCAGACGCTTTGGGCATATAACGGAACGGTAGTAGTTGATTTGTCTGGAGGCAATACAGGTGGAGGACTCGCAGGGTTGATTGTTAAAGCAGTTATAACTGCAGCCAATTCAGCCATGGCCGATTATGTTCCCTATGCAAGGCAGGCAAACCGTCGTGCACTCTCATCCTTTCCATTCGGCAAGTATCACCCGGATTTTATGACAGACCAAAGCATGCAGTTTTTAGATCAGACACCTGAAAAAGCAAATAATAAGTAAATATCCGGGTCCGGAGAACCAGGTTTTTAACCACCAAATAAATGATTCCAGCATGTCACAGACGACACGTCCGGACGTTCCTGGCAGCCTTCTTCTTTGCCATATGGCTTCTCTTCTCCTGCGGCCACTACAATCATGACCTTCAAAGCAGGCCGCCCACCGATTCAATTCGAGTCGATGGAACCCTCGATTTTGTACACCTTGATGGTTCTGTTGCCACATCCATTTTGATAGAAATTGCAGATACACCCGAGACCCAAATGAAAGGGCTCATGGAACGGCACGCATTGGCGGACACCCAGGGGATGCTGTTCGTTTTCGAAAGTTTAAAACCGCGGAAATTCTGGATGAAAGACACACTGGTTCCGCTGGACATCATCTTCGTCGGATCAGATGGATGCGTCGTTCATATTGCCGAATCAACACCCCCCATGTCCGACCAGCGCGTTACATCAGGGGAACCCGTCAAATATGTCGTTGAAGTGAGGGCTGGTTTTGTAGAACGCTTCAACATCAACAATGAAACATGCATTCAGTGGCAGCGCCGATAACCAAATCGTTCTTTGCCATTTTGTAGTAGTTAAATATTCTGCCATTTTTCAAGAACTGTTTTCACTTGGGGAGCATTTAATGCAACAGACCAACTGGCATGTGATCACCGGAGCGCCTTGCTCGGGTAAAACCTCTGTAATCTGTGAACTTGAACGACGCGGTCACCCGGTGGTGCACGAAGCTGCAAGGGCATATATCGATAAAGAATTGGAAAAGGGAAAAACCATGGCCCAAATTAAAGCTGATATATCAGCATTTGAGCGTCACATTCTGTATCAAAAGATTGAAATTGAACAATCTCTTTCTAAAGATGCAACGGTTTTTTTGGACCGGGCCATTCCGGACAGCATCGGTTATTATCTTCTGGAAGGATTAAATGCGGACGACCCGATTCAAAAAAGCGGGCTATGGCGATATAAAAACATATTTTTCTTTGAAAGGATAACCTTTGAAAAAGATTCGGTACGATCAGAAGATGACGAAATCGCGGCGGCCCTCGACAGCCTTTTAAAAAAAAGCTATCAAATGCTGGGCTATGAGATTATTTCCGTTCCACTGATGACGGTCGAAGATCGGGTCGATTTTATCCTGACCCAAATCTCTCATTAAGAATCTGGCCCCCAAATAACAATTAAGATCAAAACCATGAAAACCCCACGAAATTATGAAATAAATTACACAATTTTTGGATAATTTATTTCATAATCGTTGGATCCCAAAATCCTCTGAATTGGCTAACCGTCTGAAATTTAAAGGATCTATAAAGCAGCCCAATACTGCATGATTTTTGCATAACTGTATTGAATGCGGTGATGCAGTCCTTTAGTGATGCTATATAACGCTTCCCCGAAACGTTTTTTTCCGTATGCCGCACTAGATCTTGGAAAGCGAACAGGCCTGGGAAGCGGACGGCTTTATTGTTTTAAAAAAAAGAAATTTTATAACATCAAGGAGACGAGATTTAATGAAAGTATTGAAATTTAGTTCCTGGATTATTTTATTCCTGTTTGCGTTGATGATGACGGCATGCGGCGGTGGATCGAGCTCTGTAAGCGATGGGACCGGGACGTTGTCTTTAAGTCTTACCGATGCAACCACAGATGAATACAAAGCGGTTTATGTGACCATAAAAGAAGTGTGGGTTCATATGGGGGGAAATGAAAAAAAGGACAGCAACTGGGAAGTGGTGGCGTCTCCTGATGAAACCTACAATTTACTGGACCTTGTAAACGGAGTCAGAGAAGATCTGGGCATTTCAGATCTGCCGGCCGGTCACTACACGCAAATGAGGCTTATCATCGGGGATAGACCTGATAATGGTTTTAATTTTATGTCCGAAAAACACCCTTATGCGAATTATATTATTAACATTTCCGATAATTATCACGAGTTAAAGATTCCAAGCGGCCTTCAAACCGGCATTAAAATTGTCAATGGATTCGACATCAATGCGAATGAGACCACAGAGCTGATTTTAGATTTCGATGCTTCAAGATCTATTGTAATGGCAGGCGCCAGCGGTCAATGGCTTTTAAAGCCCACTATCAAGGTCCTCGATACCCGAGACGATTCCATCGTCAGGGGAACGGTCACTTCGTTTGCTGGTGGGACGGAAGTGCTGCTGAAAAGGGCTTTGGTGAGTGCTCAGGAATATGATTCGGTCGCCGATGTCAAGGACCAGGTTCTAATTCAAACATCGACCTTAACCGATATATATGATGGCAAGTATTCGATTTTCATCCAACCGGGCCAGTACAACATTGTGGCTTACAAAAACGGCTATGCGCCCCTTTGTTCAAAGCTCGACATTGAACCTGACCAGGAGTATTCCTTGAATTTCACACTCCTTGCCACGGGTACCGGAACTGTTTCGGGCAATGTCGAGATACTCTCATCCAGTCCGTATCAACACGTCACGCTGAGTTTTCGGCAGAACGCCCAATGTGATCCCAGTACGCCCGGAAATCAGCAGATCGAAGTAAAATCCGTAAATGTCGCCAATCTCGGATCTTATAGCGTTATACTCCCTGTTGGTATGTATAGTGTTGTGGCCTCGACATATGGAAGAACAACCCAGGTGTTTCCAAATACAGATGTTGTCTCAAGCGGTAACAAACAGCTGGACATAATTGTCGATTAAGCTCAGCATCCTATTTGGGCTAAATTTTC
>JAFCZV010000308.1 GCA_019314155.1 Deltaproteobacteria bacterium | reverse complement strand
ATGTTTGATGCAAGAATCAGATATTTTCGCCAAAGTACGGCAAGCGTGCTTTTCTGACCCCTTCAGCCTTCGGTCTAAACAGCTTCAGCCTGACTACGTGAGTAGTTACGTTTTTATTAGCAAAATAGCTCGACGTTTTGCAGCGATAGAAGGAGGAAAAGCGCATCATGTCTGGTCGAATCAGTAGCCGAGCCCAATAGGAGGTTGAAAAATCAATAATAATATGAGAATCGCAAAAACATCCGATGCTACAGGGTGGTATTAGGATTGTAATTTAGAAAAAATGTCAATGTCAACCAATTTAATATATTTCGATTATTTTTTTCAGCTATGGAAAAGTATAGTAAATCCTTATCGGCTTGGATATCTCCATCAAATGGATGTTTTTTATCCACTTGAACCTTCCTATCCTGTCAGGCTGAATATTTTCTGATACCCCGGTAGAAAAAACAGTTGCTCCATTTTACCAGACCGATGAGTTCATCTTTGCCTTAAAATTTACCCATATCCATATTTTCGGAATGAGCGCAATCTTTATTCTCATGGGCATCCTCGTTCTTTTTCTCGATGTTAGCCAAAGAATTCGAATCTGGCTGATTGTACTTCCTTTCATCGGCGTGGTCATCGATCTGGCATCGGTCTGGCTGAAGCTGTTCGTTGATCCAGTTTTCTTCTGGCTGCACATCCCCGGCGGTGTTTTATTCGGCGGGGTCTTTGCCGCTGATGCTGTTCTTATGTTGTGGCAGATGTGGATGAATCCTACCGTAAAATAGATAAAAGATTAAGTTACCGAAACAAGTGTATCCATGTACTGATCGAAACCCGATTCACCGTTATCCGCTGAGTAATTATTATCCATATGAATCATATCCCGAGGAAAAACTGTATACTTAATCTCCACTCTTTGCCGTCTTATCCTAAAGAATCTAAATGCTCAAAATTCACAAGGCAAATAATATATGTCAAATTAGATGGTTAAACAAATCTACCACAATGTGGCACGCTCCTTGCTTTAACTAAAAACAGAAAACTATAGAAAGGAGGTGTACCCATGGAAAAACCAACAACATCCAACCAAATATTTATTGACCCGGTTTGCTTGATGAAAGTGGCTCCTGGCAAAAAAAATCTCGTGTTTACTCACCAGATGCGAACCTACTATTTCTGCGCAGAGTCCTGCCGCAAAGCTTTTGAAGCAAACCCGGATAAATATCTGGAGTCAATGTCTCCCAAACGTAAAGGCTGGTGGGGCCGTTATCTGGAGCGCTTGAACAAAGCCACCGGTGGTAAGCCACCCAAGTGCTGTCATTAGAGCGGACGATGATTCATTGGATCTTATTAAATTGATGGCAAGAAACCGTGTAAACAACGAAAAGAAATAAAAATGAAAAACAAAATGAGCATCATAACAGGAATTATAGTCGTTTCCCTGATCATCGGAATTGCCGCATATGCTCTCGGTCCTGGTGAGGGATCCCGTGGGAGTTACGGGATGGGCGGAAGTAATTATGGGATGATAGGCGGACATGGAATGATGGGCGGATACGGGTCAGGGCATGGTATGATGGATGGCTATGGTCAGGACAACCCGAATTTCAAGGCAGAAATGGAAGCCTTAATAGACCAGATAGAAGATAAAAGGCGAGAACTGGATCCTTTGCTGGGTTCCGGTAACCCCGATAAGGCCCTGATAAACAGGAAAGTCGAGGAGCTTAACAACCTTGAAAGGTATCTGGACGAAAGGATTTCATCCGGATATTAACCCGTTGTCTCATGAAGTACTTGCCTTGTCTTTGGATCATTCACGGATACAATATAAAATCAGTCTGTCAGGTTTTAATTATTGGGAAGGTTTTTTGTTGATGATATTTCGTAGATTTCTCCGGAATCTTTAATATTTTTTAAAGGAACCTTACCAAGACGATTCATGGGAAAGCGCCCTTCAACTCTTCTGGCCGTCTCCTCACCGATTAAAACCTGACCATCAGAGGCGTATTGTGCCAAACGCGCAGCCATAATTGTGACCGACCCGGATGCCGTAAACGTCCAACGTTCTCCTTCGCTGCCTCTCATTTTTGTGGAACCCAGATACACTTTTCCCGAGTGGATACCGATGTTTACTTTGATGTCAAATCCATCATCATTATTTGCGGACACTTTAAGGCATTTTTCCTGGATCTCCAGAGCAGTCTGTACAGCATTTAGAGCATGGGCAACAGGATCGGAATCCAGAAAAATAACCATCATTCCATCACCGGCTGTTTCGTTGACGTCTCCACCGTATTTCTGGATAAGGTTAAGGAAGATTGAAAAATAAAATTCGATGGTTCGGTTGATTCTTTCCTGTGAGTATTTCTCCTGTAATAGCGTAAAGCCTTCGATATCCAAAAATAGGATCGAAGCCTCCTGGATATATTTATCTAACAGGCCCTTTTTTTCCGGCTCCTTTTCAATGATGCTTTTTGCCGTGCGCGGAACAAAGTAAGCCAATATCCGTTTGATCTTCTGGAGCTTTTCGATGGACAGGTGGGCCAGTTCGTAACGCTGAATAATGCCTAAAAATACGATGATCAATATTCCTAGCAGCAAAAATACCGCTCCGGTTCCGAGGGTCTGAATGAGCATGTCGCGATAGTGGCGAGTAAACGACGACGCATCCATACCGACTAAAAACCAGCCGGGTTTAGGTGCATCTTTGGGTTTACCCATCATAGCGGATTTACTCGTCATAAATGTAGCGTGATGTCTCGTGTGTTCTTCGGTGGACACCAGCTCCTGCTTGGCTTTATAGGAAATCAAATGGATATTCTTTGTTTTTTCCAGCATTCCTCCATCTTTCAGCATTCGAACATCATACGTTTTTAAAAGACGAAGTCCACCCGGTGGATCACTTTGAGCGATAACTTGTCCTTCTTCATCCAGAATTGCCAGAAATAGAATGAATTTGCTGTTCAGGGCCAAATCAATCAGACTGTCGTAGGTTTCTGAGCCCATATGAGCCATGACACCGTGGCCGAAACGCACGGTATTGACCACAAAAATCTTGTTCTCCTCAAGGATCACCTTGGTAAAGTTTTTGCCGCCACGGATGATTTTTAATGATGTAATGGTGAGCGTAACAGCCAGGATAACACTCGCCAATATCACCAGCCAAAGATAAAGTCTGGGTCGTGATTTCTTTTTCATTTCTTATTTAATCTCCATTTTTTCCACAATTCATGGATCGCCGACACTACCAGAAATCTGCTATTCATGAGGATACCAAAACTTAAAAAGATGTTTCTCACCATCTTTATGAGATGTGTCTGCAGAGGCCATACCGGATGCAAACCAGATGATTGCTATAAATATTATAAAAAGTGCAGATAATTTTTTCATGATAACTTCTCCTTCTTATCTTTTATTCACTTTCCTTCTGAACAGAAGGATCCTTTGGTAAACTCCATTCCTTCCAAAGCCCATAG
>JAFCZV010000307.1 GCA_019314155.1 Deltaproteobacteria bacterium | reverse complement strand
GTCGTCGTCCAAATCGGTCAACTGCAAACGCATGGGATAGTATTTTCTGCTTTCACCACTGCCGGGATCGGTTTTTGGAGGGGTAAAATACAGGGTGCTCCCGCCGTAATGTTCGGCCCCTTTCCAGCGTACCTCACCCTGGGAATCGACAATTTGAAAACGGTCGCTACTGTTATATGCTACGACAACCGGATCGCCGGTATCCATAATATCGCCATATGCAACCCCAAGCACATTGGCTCGATGTTTCGGCAGAATCTGCTGCAACGGGATATAGTCTGAATTTTCCCATACGAATTTGAAAATGGCAGGACCGAACACATCATCCGTATCTGTCTTGTGCTTTTGGCCGAAAAGGACCGGATCATGGCCGGATAGTTGGATTACCCGGTAATACCAGCGTGTTCTGTCAATGATTTTTTTGTATTTCTCACCGTCATATTCAAGAACAAATGAATTGTTTCAGGTGTACCGTTATTGTTGATATCACCGATATCAACACCGATATAATGGTCGTTTCTAGCTTTGGCAATTTCCTTAATTTTTACCAGCTTATTGTTAATCGTCCGGTAGATAAGAACATTGTTATCTAAAACCACTACGGTTTCGATTTTACCATCATTGTCCACATCACCCATCGCAATACCATTAATAAGAAACTTGAAATTCCGGCTCTTCCAGAATTGAGCCGACTGGCTTTCGGACGATTGTGTGTGGATAAATGCAGAATCCGGCGCGGCCTTTTGGCCTCCCTGAAGCTCGCTGCCGGCAATACCACCGGCAATGAGTTTGTCCGGATGGGCCCGAACGTCTGCCTGGGCTTGCCCTGTTCGGGTAGAAGACGGCCCGGAGACCGGTGCAACCCGACGGGTTTCCATCACGCGGCCAAACTCCTTCTCATTGATGTCTGATGCAAAAAGATTGATGGCAGGAATCACAAAAGAGAGCGTCTCCTTTTCACCGGAAACGTCCACCATTTTTGCGTCGATGCTTACGCTGTTTCCGATAACCGTAAGACTGCCGAAAAGAACATAGTCGGCGTCCAGTTTAGCCCCCATTTCTCGTGCTTTGATTTCATTTAACGGACCGGCAACCGTTTTAAGCGCCTTTTCGGTCTCCTGGTTGTTGATTACCATGACCTTGTCCGCCCAGGAGAGTCGAGATGAGAGCATGTCAACGATGCCGTCTCTTAAATAGGAAAGATCCTTTTCAGCATTTATTTTAAAAGGGACAACCGCCACCTGAACCGGCTTGGCAAATGCCGATAGCGGGGTGCCGACACTAGCGACAATCAGTATCAAACCAAGAAGAAAAGCTTTTGAGACATTATTTGTTTTTTTTAAAAAAAAATTCATTTCCAGTTTCCATTTCTTTGCTAAATTGTTAAGTTTTTTATTTATCTTTTTTCGACCTTTCGTGTTTTCGTGACATTTTTTCAATTTTTTTATTCGTTTTCAAGCAAATCTTTCAAAATTTTGTTCACCAGCTTGGTTTCCTTTGGTCTCTTTCATGACCTGGCCGACGAAAAAGCCGAAAAGCTTGGTCTTGCCCTTTTTATAATCGTCCACTTCCTTTGAACACTGATGGAGCACCGTTAATACCGCCGATTTTATGGCCGATTCATCGGTAACCTGAACCAGTCCCTTTTCCGCCACGATTTCTTTGGGCGGCCGGCCGGTTTGTGCCATTTCCTCAAATACGGTTTTGGCGATTTTACCGCTGATAATCTTTTGATCAATCAATTTAAGAAGTTGGGAGAGATTTTCGGGGGAAATAGGCGACTCGGCAATGGACAAGCCCTGGGCATTTAATAGACCCAGCAAAGACCCCATGACCCAGTTGCTGATCTGCTTGGGGTTTGGGAAGCGATCCACACAGGCCTCAAAGTAATCCGCAAGTTCCCGGCTCGATGTCAGAAGTTCGGCGTCGTATGACGGAAGCGTGTATTCATCGATGAACCGCTTCTTCTTTTCATCCGGAAGTTCGGGAATGGCCGTTTTGATCGAATCGATCCAATCATCATTTACGACCAGCGGCAAAAGGTCGGGATCCGGGAAATAACGGTAGTCATGGGCTTCCTCCTTCCCCCGCATGGACGTGGATCTGTTTTTGTCCGGGTTCCACAATCTGGTCTCCTGAACCACCTGGCCGCCGTCCTCCAGGATTTCCTTTTGTCGGCTGATCTCAAACGAAATCGCCTTTTCAACGTGCTTGAAGGAGTTTAAATTTTTTAATTCCGCCCGGGTCCCGAAGGGGCCGGATCCTCTGGGTCTGATGGACACATTTGCGTCACACCGGAAGCTCCCTTCTTCCATATTGCCGTCGCTGATGCCGAGGTAGCGGACGATGGACCTCAGCAGTCGGAGATAAGCACCGGCCTCTTCAGGAGATCGGATGTCCGGTTCGCTGACAATCTCCATCAAGGGTACGCCGGTTCGGTTGAAATCGACCATACTCAATGGGCGGTCAGGATCATGAGTCAATTTGCCGGCATCTTCTTCCATGTGAATGCGTGTAATACCGATCCGTTTTTTTCGGCCGTTTAGTTCTATTTCAATAAATCCATTTTGGGCGATGGGCAGTTCGTACTGAGAAATCTGGTATCCTTTGGGAAGGTCTGGATAGAAATAGTTTTTACGGGCAAATCTGCTATTACGGTTGATTTCACAGTGTGTTGCAACGGCCATGCGCAGGGTGTAATCAACCACCTTTTTATTCAGGACGGGGAGCACACCGGGCATACCCAGACATACGGGGCAGGTGTGAGTGTTGGGCGCTGCGCCGAATCGTGTTGAGCAGCTGCAAAAAATCTTTGTCTTGGTCTTGAGCTGGGTATGAACTTCAAGCCCAATGACCGGTTCATATTCCATTTTTTTAAAACCTTAGATATTTTATTTCGTCATAAAAAACCTGGTCCTCCCCCGCGAAGCGGGATCTCTGATGGGCCTTGCCTGCCCCGCGTCGCGGGGGTCAGAGTTCTCTGGCTCTGCCTAAAAAATTGCTGCAAGAGTTTGAAGTAAACTAAAGTTTGAAGTGAGCTAAAGTTAAGGAATTCTATCAATTATATAAAATCAGCGGCTTCCGGCTCGTAGAGCTCTCCGAGGCGTAGTCTCTACGAGACGGAGTCCTACAGCTCGGAGAGAGCGAGCCGACTTCGCCATAGTAGCCTATGGCTACGACGGCTGAAAGCGACTCCATAACTTCCCCGTTTAATACGGGATAAATAGGCATTTTAGATCACTTTTAACTTGTCTGGCTTTCAGGGAAACAGCCCCTTCCAGGGGTAACCCAAAGCCTGGCCCTCTGGACCAGGATATTTACTTTCGTGATAAAAAACTTTTTGTTTCCCCGATAAATCGGGATTTCCGCCACACGGATATTTTGTCGAATTTTGTATGATCACAATAAAATAGTCAAGCCAAATTTGATGGTCTCGTAAAAAGTCGAAGTCGCAAAAAATGCATTGACAACAGGGGAATTTTGTATTACATTTATAACATAAAAAACATAAGTATTAAATGGCTAATATGGGAGATAATTATGGCACTTGTAAAGAAAACTGTTGAGCTTGATCAGGAGCAAATCAATCGCATCAAAATTGCATTAAATACAAAATCAGAGAAGGAAGCTATCAATGCCGTTCTCAAACAATTTGATACCGACATTCAGTTGGCTGAAGTAACCCTGATAGATGCCGGAAGTTTTAATTTTGAGGAGGTCTAAAACTTGCAGGAAAAAGTTGTATTTGACACCAATATTTATATCGGCATCTTTAATTATGGTATCTATAAGGATGAGATCAGTGGATTTCATAAGGTGATGTATCTGGTTCATCCCGTGCTTCATGATCTGTGGTTAGGCGCTAAAGGTAGATCAGAAGTAAAGCACTTAATTCGCTTTGGCAACAAATTTGTTAAAATGGGCCGACTGGTGCAACCGAACCCATCTACTCAAATATTGATTGGTCGTGTTTGTAATAAACTTCGTTTTTCCGGAAAACTCGATCCGAATAACCCGAGAGGATATAACGATGTTTGTATCGCTCTGATGGCTCGCCAGATCGGTGCGACGGTAATCTCCCGAAATATTGATGATTTCAAGCGAATTAATGAGGTTATTGATTTTAAATTTAGAGACGTCGTTTGAGTCGAAAGAGTAATTCAATGAAATTTTTTATTTGCGTCATCGGTATGGTGATGGTTGTGGAAGGACTTCCGTATTTTGCATTTCCTGAAAAAATGAAGTATATTATAGAAAAAATTCTTGAAATGCCGGATAAGGCCCTGCAACGGTTTGGGTTTGTGCTGATGCTTGCGGGAGTCTGTCTGGTGTATCTGGGGAAAAAATAGGCAGGATCAACATAAGCTTTTATTCAAAAAACATTTCAAAACAGGTGCTCGTTGAAAAAAACAGCAGACAAAAAAAACAGGGTTAAATCAACAAACGACACAAGGGAAGGCGTTCGGAAAATTCTTTTAAAAGGGATTTTTTGGCGTATTCTGATCATTGAAAGCATTTTGCTGGTATGGTCTCTGTTGTATAGATATCTGACGGATTACCATGCACAACCGGTGGACCTGTTCTGGTATGCCGTAAGGATCTCCCTGCTTATTGCCATTATTATTCTTTTTGTCATGCTGACTTTTCGGAAGTTTCTCAATAGAAAAATCATCCTGCCCCTTGAGACCATTTCAGCTGCGAATCGGCGATTGAAGGAGAGTGATTTTACTGAGTTCAATGTGAATATGGCGGAAGATACTCCTCTGGAGATCAAAGAGATTGTCGCCACACGAAAAGAAATGCTGGCCGCCCTACTCAAAGTCTCCGAAGAACGTTTGCGCCTGGTAAATTTTATTCGAGATATGTTCGGCCGATACCTTTCAAAGAAGGTTGTTGATAACATTCTGGAATCCCCTGAAGGGCATAAAATCGGCGGCCGAAGAAGAACCGTTACAAT
>JAFCZV010000306.1 GCA_019314155.1 Deltaproteobacteria bacterium | reverse complement strand
GTGTATCCGGAGAAATATCCTCTGTCACCCGCATAAAGTTCCGGTCGACCTCATTCCAGGGGAGACCAAGTGCCCCTTTGATGTGCCCTTTTTCATAATCGTCTTGAGGACGTGCGTCGATGAAAACAACAGACTGCTGAAAAAATAACTTTTTTGCTTCAGGCAGAGATATATCAAGCCGTTTGCCGGAGGGGCCTATCAACCGGGCTTCCGGGGACCAGTTGCCGAACAGCTGTAAGCGATCGTTTCGCAAATAATTGATGGAAAACGCCAGCAGAGAAGCAAGAACGATCAGGGCGCTGCATTGCCAAATGGCCTGTAAACATTTCTGTTTGAGCATTTTAAATCTCTTATTGAAAAGCCTAAGCGGTAGTGTTTCGCTTCTTTTGGGAAAAGATGCATTATCTTTAGCAAAAAAGTCAATGCTTATAAATGTTCATACTCCCTTTAAGCTGAATCTTCGATTTTGGTGACACTTTTATGGAAGTCAAAGTACAATGAACCATAACGATCTGCAACAGTTAAAATCGTCTTGATAAAGACACTTGAAGGTTGAAATTAAGTATTTTAAGCTGTATAAATCATTTTATCACCGGTTTTCATGAAAACAATGTGTTTATAATGGTTTTGAAGAAGAAAGCTGATTCAGATATAAAGAAAGGATAAATGCGGAAAGAATTTCTGCCGTTTTCCCGGCCGAGCATTGATGAAGCGGATATTGCCGCCGTCGGCGAGGTGCTGCGCTCAGGATGGATTACCACCGGTCCCAAGAATGCCGAATTTGAAAATAAGTTCTGCGATTATACCGGCTGTGACCAAGCTGTGGCCCTGTCTTCGGCTACCGCGGGAATGCATCTTGTTTTAAAAGCCCTGGGCATTGGCCCCGGTGATGAGGTCATTACCCCGTCCATGACCTGGGTGTCCACGGTGAATCTTATCGTTTTGAGCGGTGCAAAGCCTGTTTTTGTGGATATTGACAGAGATACGTTGATGACCACATCGGAATTAATTCAGGAACGCCTTTCAGAAAAAACCCGCCTGATCGTTCCGGTTCATTTTGCGGGCGCGCCGGTGGATATGGAGCCTGTTGGAAAAATTGCCGCAGGCCGGAATCTTCACATCATAGAAGATGCCGCCCATGCCGTGGGCACAGAGTATCGAGGGCAAAAAATCGGAAAAAACGGTACGTCGATATTCTCCTTTCATCCCATTAAAAACATGACCTCGGGTGAAGGCGGCATGTTCTGTTCCGACGATCTCGATCTTGTTGATCGGATTCGCCGGTTGAAATTTCACGGGTTGGGCGTCGATGCCTATGACCGTCAAACCCAGGGAAGATCTCCCCAGGCCCAGGTGCTGGAACCGGGATTTAAATATAATTTGCCGGATATCCTGGCTGTTCTTGGAATGCGACAACTGGTCAGGGTTAAGGATTTTAATGCAAGACGAGCTCAACTGGCCATGCATTATCGAGAACGGCTGTCAGAGATGGATGAAATCCGGCCTCTGGCCATTCCATCCTATCCTCATAAGCATTCATGGCATCTATTCATCATTCGCCTGGATACCCATACATCGAAGTTAAGCCGCAACGATTTCATGGAAGAACTTAAACGGAGAAATATCGGCACCGGCCTCCATTTCCGGGCCGTACATCAGCAGAAATATTACCGGGAAACCATGAAAGTTCCATCGGGTGTATTGCCCAATACCGAATGGAATTCAGAACGTATATGCTCGTTGCCGCTTTTTCCGGAAATGACACACGGTGACGTCGACGACGTTGTCGATACCATAAAGGAAATTTTGATATCATGAACAATCTGGCATCATTGTCCGTTGTGATCCCGGTGTTTAACGAAGAAGAAAACCTTGATGAACTTATACGGCGTTGCCTGCAGACCTGTCAAAAAACCCAACGTCCCTTTGAGATTATTCTGGTGGATGATGGAAGTTCAGATGGATCTGTAGAAAAAATCGATGCCGAAGCTAGAAATAATCCCGGTGAAATCGTCGGGGTTTTTTTAAACCGGAACTACGGTCAGCATGCCGCGGTTATGGCCGGCTTCGAACAGTCCAAAGGTGATATTGTCGTCACATTAGACGCCGATTTGCAGAATCCGCCTGAAGAAATTCCACGATTGGTGGACGGTATCGATAAAGGCTTTGATGTGGTGGGAAGCGTAAGAGTTCACAGAGAGGACACCCTGTTTAGAAGGGCGGCTTCCGCAATTATCAACAAAGGGGTTCAGAAATCGACCGGTGTAATGATGCACGACTATGGGTGCATGCTGCGTGCCTATCACCGTCATATTGTGGACGCCATGTTGATGTGCAGTGAACGAAGCACGTTTATTCCGATTCTCGCCAACGGTTTTGCCCGCAGGACAACAGAGATAGAAGTAAAACATGAAGCGCGCAAACTGGGCGAATCGAAATACAACCTTATGAAACTCGTGATGCTGCAGTTCGATCTATTGACCAGTATGACAACCTTTCCACTTCGTCTTCTGAGTATACTCGGCGGAATTGTCTCTTTAGCAGGAATCGGTTTCGGTGTTTTCCTTTTAATCATGCGGGTTATTTACGGCACCGAATGGGCGGCTGAAGGTGTTTTTACGCTTTTTGCCATTTTATTCATTTTTGTGGGTGCTCAGTTTGTCGGAATGGGACTGCTCGGGGAGTATATCGGTAGGATTTACCATGATGTTAGAGCCCGTCCCCGGTTCTTTGTTCAACGGGTTGCAGGCGAAAGTAATATAACGACAACTACATAAAAGGATAAATATGAAAGCGATCGTATTGGCCTATCACAACATCGGATGTGTCGGAATCGAAGCATTGCTTCAGAACGGATATGAGATAGCAGCGGTTTTTACGCATCAGGACAACCCCAATGAAAATGTCTGGTTTAACTCAGTGGCCGAGCTTGCTTCAGGCCATGGTATCCCCGTATTTTCACCAGAGGATATTAATCATCCCATATGGGTACAAAAAATTAAAAAATTTGGTCCGGACATTCTTTTCTCATTTTACTATCGCAATATGGTCAGCTCAAAAATTCTGGATATTCCTCCTTCCGGCTGTCTGAATCTGCACGGTTCCCTACTGCCGAAATACCGGGGACGATGCCCCATCAACTGGGTTTTAGTCAACGGCGAAACCGAAACCGGAGTGACCCTTCATTACATGACCCCTCGAGCCGATGACGGGGACGTTGTCTGTCAGGAAAAAATTCCAATATCGGATACGGATACCGCCCGAACCGTTCACGATAAAGCCGCAAATACTGTAGCCGATATGTTGAAAGGAACACTGCCGAAGCTGCGTGACGGGACTGCTCCGCGAATCCCTCAAGATCATTCCCAGGCCACATATTTTGGTGCCCGGGGACCGGAAGATGGTAAAATTGACTGGAGTCAGGATGCAAATAAAATAAGAAATCTTGTCAGAGCTGTATCCCGTCCTTATCC
>JAFCZV010000305.1 GCA_019314155.1 Deltaproteobacteria bacterium | reverse complement strand
GCGATCATAATCACGGAAAGTCCGGCGGGGGTGATGCCGTCTATTCGGGATGCCTGGCCCAGGGACGACGGCATTACAGTAGAAAGCTTTTCTTTGAGTTCATTGGAAAGGCCGTGAACCTGGGTAAAATCGAAATCTTCGGGTATTTTCATCTTCTCCTGGTTCTTGAACTTGTCGATTTCCTTTAACTGCCGTTTAATATAACCTTCGTATTTAATTTCTATTTCCACCTGCTTGGCGACTTTTCTGCTGATGTTGTTTGAGCTCTTGGCCAATGCTTTGACCGCCGTGTAGTCGAGTTCGGTTCTTTTCAGAAGCCGGTCGAGGAAAATGCCGTTGTTTATTGGGTTTGTTCCTTTGCGGAGCAAATAATCATTGGTTATTTTGTCCGGTTTTATGACGGTGGATTTAATTCTTTTAACCTCATGGGCGATCTGTTTTTTTCGCTCTTTCACATCTTTTAAGGTGTCATCGTCGATAAGGCCGAATTCATGCCCAATTTCCATCAATCTCAGATCCGCATTATCCTCCCGCAACATAAGCCTGTATTCCGCCCGAGATGTAAACATGCGGTAAGGCTCCTTTGTGCCTCGTGTAACAAGATCATCAACCATTACAGCTATATACGCCTGGGACCGGTCGAGAATAAACGGCGGCCTTTTCTGAATTTTGCAGGCTGCATTGATCCCGGACCATATCCCCTGGGCGGCAGCTTCTTCATATCCCGATGTCCCGTTAATCTGGCCGGCCAAAAAAAGGCCTGCAACCCGTTTTGTTTCCAGCGTTGGTTTAAGATTGTTAGGATTGACATAATCGTACTCTATGGCATACGCCGGCCGCATGATTTCGGCTGATTCCAGACCCTTGACGGATCTGACAAACTGAATCTGTATTTCCATCGGCAGGCTGTTTCCAAGGCCGCTGGCATAAATTTCATCGGTATCGAGACCTTCGGGTTCCAGGATTATCTGGTGTCTTTCCTTATCGGGAAATCTGACGACCTTGTCTTCAAATGAAGGACAGTATCGGGCCGAGATCCCTTTTATAATACCGCCATACAGAGCAGAGCGTTCAAGATTTTTTTTCACAATCTGATGGCTTCTTTTGCTGGTATGTCCGATAAAGCTGGGAATTTGCTGCATGACAATTTTTTCGGTAAAAAACGAAAACGGTACCGGATCTTCCTCGGCGCCATGCTTGACAAACGCGTTAAAATCGATACTCGATTTTTTCAGTCTGGGCGGTGTGCCGGTCTTCATTCTTCCAAGCTCAAACCCAAGCGCTTTCAGATGGGCCGGGAGACCATACGATGCGAATTCGCCGGCTCTCCCGGCTTTGAAAGAATTAAACCCGATATGAACCAGGCCGCTTAAAAATGTTCCTGTGGCCAGAACAACAGCATTCGCCGGGTATCCGAAACCGGTTTGATCCTCCACACCGACAACGCGACCGTTTTCCACCACAAGCCGATCCACCATGGCCTGTTTAAGATCGAGGTTCGGCTGTTTTTCAATGACAGCCTTCATGGCCATATGATAACGGATCTTGTCGTTTTGCGTTCTGGAAGAATGGACCGCAGGACCCTTTTTGGTGTTTAGGGTTCGATACTGTATGGCGGTTTTATCCGTGATCTTTGCCATTTCACCGCCCAGGGCATCGATCTCCTTAACAAGCTGTCCTTTTGCCATGCCTCCGATGGAGGGACTACATGGCATTGCAGCCACCTTGTCCAGATCGATGGCCATAAGCAGTACGCTGCAACCCATTCTGGCGGCTGCCAGTGCAGCCTCACACCCTGCATGTCCTGCACCCACGACAATGATATCGTACTTTTTCCGATAGAAGGTCATAAACAATTATTTTTCAATTATTTGCCATTAACAGTTTTACAAATTTTATGTGAAAATGTATATAATTACAAACAAAAATAATCATTAATGCAGGCGAAACAATCTTTTCCCTAAATTAAGCGTTTCAAATTGCGCCAGTGTATTATAAGATATAGTGTTTTTAGTAGGTTATATGTTTATAAAGCATCAAACACCCTTTCGATGGTCATTGGGTTTGCACTTCATTTGAGTTTTGATATTTTCCCTCGGTTATGACGAAAAATATTCGTAAAAGATATAATGATTTTAACAGTTATCTGAGAAGTATCTTCGGATGCAGGGTTCAGAAAATAACCATTGATGCCGGTCTTTCCTGCCCGAACCGGGACGGATCGATTTCAAGGGGCGGATGTATATACTGCAATTTAAAGGGGTCCGGAACCGGTGCCTATGAAAAAGGGCTTTCGGTGACCGAGCAGATCATGCAGGGCAAGATAGCCCTTGCAAAGCGCTACAAAGCGAAAAAATTTTTAGCCTATTTTCAATCGTTTTCAAACACCTATGCACCGATTGACACGCTTAAGAATCTTTATGAGCAAGCGCTTGCCATAGAAGATGTGGTGGGTCTTTCCATCGGTACCCGGCCGGATTGTGTGGATAATCCGATTTTGGAGCTCTTGCAGGGCTATGCGGAAAATCATCTTATTTGGATCGAATACGGATTGCAATCAGCCAATGATTCTACCCTTTCGTTTATAAACCGCGGACACGATTTTGAATGTTTTAAACAGGCTGTCGATGCGACAAAGAACAGGGGAATTAAAATATGCGCCCATGTTATTCTCGGTCTTCCCAATGAAAAAAAAGCCCATATGCTCGAAACAGCCGATGCGATTGCCGGCCTTGGAATAGACGGTATCAAAATTCACCTTCTCTATGTTGTAAAAGGAACAAAGCTGGATTGGCTTTACAATAGGAAAAAATACAAGTGCCTGGAACAGGAGGAATATGTAGATATTGTCTGTGATTTCATTGAACGGATTCCAAAAAATATGGTGATTCAACGTTTGACCGGCGATCCTCATCCTGAAGAACTTGTGGCACCCGACTGGTCGATTAAAAAAGCCGAAACCCTTGCGCTGATCAACGAAACTCTTGAGAAAAGGGATTCGTGGCAGGGGAAATGGGCCGTTCGCTGACCCGGGTTCAGGGCTACGACGATTTTTTTGTGTACCGTTGGGCCAGCGGGAATCTTCTGCCATAACCGAAAGCCTTTGATGTCACCTTAAGACCGGGTGCCGCCTGATGACGCTTGTATTCATTCCTGTCAACCCTGCAAATGACATCTTCCACAATCATTTTGTCAAATCCCGCTTGCACCAGATCATCGGCACCTTTGAAATTTTCAATGTATCCCTTTAGGATAGAATCCAGCAGTTCATAAGGCGGCAGGTCATCCTGATCGGTTTGGTCGGGCTTGAGTTCGGCGGAAGGCGCTTTGGTAATGATGCGCGGCGGAATTAACGCTTTGTCCCGATTTATGAAACGAGCAAGATCATAGACCATTGTTTTTGGAATATCTGAAATTACGGCCAGTCCTCCGGTCATATCTCCATATAGCGTACAGTAGCCAACGGCGAGTTCGGAC
>JAFCZV010000304.1 GCA_019314155.1 Deltaproteobacteria bacterium | reverse complement strand
TCTGACTGTCACGTGCGCAACCTTCAACGATGTTAGAAGGAACCGAAACTGCTGCTCGCCGCATTTGAGAAGTTAGACCATACAACTCTTCTCTCGGAAACCCTGCGGTCACCCTATAAACCAATATTGCTACCTCGTCAGCCAGCTCAAATGCCCTAAGTTTTGTGTGATCGCGCATGATTTGTCCCTAAAAGCCTTCAACCTTCAGTCTATCCACCTGAGTAGTTACGTTCATTCTATGTATGCAGAAGTTTAAAGTGCCTTGTATTCTGTCAATTTTAATTATAATTGATCGCGCTGAAAGCGCGTTCCTCAACTTCCCCGTTTAATACGGGATAAATAGGCAATTTAGGCATTTTAGTTCATTTTAGGCATTTTAGCTCACAAGAGCACTTACCCGCCTTCCGCAGTCCACGTATGGTGATATTCTTCCAATAGGCTGCTTATCCCTTTGCCGATGGCATCGTAGGCGCTGTCCGGCAAGTTGGCCAGAGACACCCGCACGGACATGTTCGGCGCGTCGAAACCGCCGCCGTCCATCAGAACGATGGACTTTTTGTGGGCCAGCTGCCAGACAAAATCTATGGGTTCGTAGTCTTTCACCAGGTGGTCGGCAAAGGCTTTCCCGTACCGTGTTTCCGCAAGGGTCGGTATGTCAATGATGGTGTAATAGTGTGCATCGTATGCGTTTTCAGGATGCGGAATGCCCACTGCCCCATAGAGGGTCTTGAACCGTTGAGTCACAATGTCCTGGGCCATGCTTTTGTAAGTTCCCTTTTTGTCCATGAGGCAATGAAGGGAGAACAGCGCCATGAGAACCTGCTGGGGCGTAGAGAGTCCTGCCGTGTGATTCAGGGCCACGGAGCGCGAGTCCGCCACCATGCGGTCGATCACTTTCATGTGGTCCGGGTCGAGGATTACTGTGCTGTATCGTTTGTGAAGGGCCTCTTTGTCGGCCTCGGGAAGCTCCGCTATGTGTTTGTCGAATATGTTGTCCTCATGTATGCCGATGACCCCGAGGCGCCAGCCCGTAGCACCGAAATATTTTGAGAAAGAATAGACCAGAATGGTGTTGTGCGGGGCCGCGGCTGCCAGGGACTTGAACCCGTTCACAAAAGTTCCGTAAACGTCGTCGGTGAGTATTACGAGGTCCTTCCTTCGGGATCGGACCAGTTGGTCGATCTGGTCGAGAGTGTCCGGATGCATGCTGACCGATGCGGGATTGGCAGGATTTACGAGGAAGAAGGCCTTTACAGCGGGATCCGCCAGTTTTTCTATCTCCGTGTCCGGGTACTGCCATCCGGTATTTTCGTCCTGTTGGACTTCGAGTTCGACGAGTTCATAATCGTTCAGCTTCGGTATTTCAAGATACGGGGTGAAGATGGGTGTTCCAAGGGCTATTTTATCGCCCTTGTGAAGAATTTTGTTCTCCAGCAGACTCGTGAAGATATAATCCATAGCAGCTGTGCCGCCTTCGGTGGCGAAAAGATCGAACTTTCCGATGGAGCTGTCTTCGCCAAACATCTCCTGCTCGAGGTATTTGTGGACGATCCGTTCGGTAAGCGTCAGCATCCTGTCAGGAGTGGGGTAGTGGTCGCCGAGAATGGCGTCCACCATTTCCAAAAGAAAGGTGTCGCCGTCCATCTTCAGGGTATCGCACACGTATTTAAAGGCTTCCTCAAGGAATGGAACGCCCGGCTTTTCGGAATG
The DNA here is from genome assembly GCA_019314155.1 of Deltaproteobacteria bacterium. Taxonomy (GTDB): domain Bacteria; phylum Desulfobacterota; class Desulfobacteria; order Desulfobacterales; family UBA11574; genus JAAXQD01. The sequence goes on along the minus strand of JAFCZV010000304.1, from coordinate 1,773 downwards.
GGCAGCGATGAAATTTTCGAATCTTTTGGATAGACCGTCTTTTTCTGGGGTACCGCCAAGCCCGGGTCTATGAGGGTTCCGCTGAGATTCTTCTATGGCAAAAAGCCCTAAGTGGAAAAATCCCTGGCGAGGATTAACGGCCACCCAGTTGGGGTTTCCTCTGCCGGCGTTGAGCATCATCCGTTCGTGATCAGTGCCGGCCAGGTCGATGAGTTTGTTTTTAAGTTCAAAAGGGCTGAGGGCTTCGTAACCCTTTTCTTCCAGGGAACGTTTCATGATAGGCTCCTTTCATCGTATATTCGAGGGCTCTTCTCGAGTTTGAAAATGTCTCGCAAAATTTTTCTCAAGGTCAGGGTTGCGTAAAAAATGTGACATCCTAATTGAACCGTAAAATGTGAGGGTGAATGAACTTTGACGGCAGCATAAAATATGTTCGGATGAGGATCAATGTGAATAAGCTATAGGTTTAATTAGGAAAAAGTGATACGCTTTATATAATGGAATGTCAAATGAATTTTAATGTGTGAAACCAAACCGTTTCGGTTTCGTTTAGATTCCAAGGGGTTGCTCCGAGGGGGAAAACTATTTACATTGATTTCTTTTTTACTATAAGGTATGTAACTACTCAGGTATTTAGGTTGAAGACTGAAGGCTGAAGTATATCAATCATCTCGCAAAGCTCGAATTAAACCATTCAAAACCTTCTCTGTTTCGACACCCGCCGAATTGCCCTAAGTTTTGTGTGATCGCGCATGATTTGTCCCTAAAAGCCTTCAACCTTCAGTCTATCCACCTGAGTAGTTACTAAGGTATTTAAACCATATGGGAAACATATAAAACCACCTCATCGAAGAGGCCATTCAGGTCTTTTACCCTGCAAGGAGGACGCCGATGGAAAACGACTATGATAAAATGCGTACCCCTCAACTCCAAGCTCGAATTTTAGAAATCATTCCTACGCTGTCGGAAGAACAGATGCGGACACTCCTCAGAGGTCTGGACAAATGGCAGCAGCCCGAACCCGATAAGGCGGAGCAACCCGAATTTCATGAAAAAAGGAGATATTCCAGAAAAGATACGTCAATCTATACCATCTGTGAAACGGATACGGACAATTTTAGAGAATACACTAAAAATACAAGTCAAGGCGGCGTGTTTATCGAAACTGCATCCTCCATGTCTGTTGACGAAGAAGTTTTTATGACGCTTTTCCACGCCAGTTTTGACACCCCCATCCGAGCAAGAGGTAAAATTGTTTGGGTCAATCCAAAAGGGATGGGTGTAGAATTCAACAACCCAATATCCAGAATATCCTCTGCATGATCACAAATCTTCTTTCAATGGTTAAAAAACTGACGCCCGGAAAAGAAATTATTTGGATACTGGCAACCCTCGTTGTAACCGGCCTGGTGGTTTTTATGGTCGTTTGGTTTTTCGTAGCGCCGAATCTATGAACCCCAAAATTGCTCGATGTCGCTCACAAAAGACTTTTTACGAGGCCGTCAACTTTATTATTTGGTTGTTCACTATCTAGCAGGTGTGGCAAAAGCGCTTTTTGTATTTCCCAAACCTTAGCGTCTTGGTGCCTTTGCGAGAAACAAAGTTTTTCGGTTTTTCTCTTTTCACCGATCACCCATCACCCATAACCTGCACTCCGTGCCACCTATCACCAATATTTTCATTGTAATATAAAATTCCATTCAAGTCGACGACTTGCCTATTTATTTTGCCCTGAAAAACCTGGTCCTCCCCCGCGAAGCGGGATCTCCGATG
>JAFCZV010000303.1 GCA_019314155.1 Deltaproteobacteria bacterium | reverse complement strand
AAGAGCTTGTTACAGAGGCGGATTCCCACCTGATGGAATTTTTTCAGGATCAGCTGAACCATCGTTTTCCTGAACACCAGGTGTTTAAAAACAATCAATCGGACACCGATTATACCCATGATGAAAAGCGCTATATCTGGATATTCGATCCATTGGACGGTGTGGCCAACTTTCAGGCGGGCATTCCCATATGGGGCATCTCTCTGGCGCTCATTGAAAATTTCTGGCCGATTTTCGGCGTGTTTTACATGCCTGCAACCGGCGATCTTTTTCATGCACGGGCCGACCAAAATGCTTTTCTGGGAGATGAAGAAATTCGCGTTTCAGATCTGAAGAATATCAACGACGAGAGCCTTCTCTTCACGTATTCACGATTTCACCACCGTTACCGTTCAACATTTCCGGGAAAAATCCGCGATCTGGGCTGCACTGGCGCCCACATATGTTATGTGGCCATGGGTCGTGCAGAAGCTGCCGTGATCGCCAATGAGTCCTATCAGGATCTTGCAGCCGCCGGCATTATTCTTGAGGCGGCCGGCGGAAAAATCTGCAAGATGGATGGGAGCGACTTTTTCATCAATGAATATCTGAATGGGCAAAAGATCAATGACCGCCTTCTGGTTATGGCTCCGGGTATTTACTCTCAAGTTCGAAACAGTCTTCAAGAGAGTTCTTAAATGATTTCAAGGATCGACCATATCTCAATCGCCGCGAATGATTATGCAAAAGCACGCCATTTTTTTGAAGATATACTCGGGGCGATCCCCGGCGCGGGCGATAATTGAAATATCATTGGCAAATTTTTTCATTTGGAGACCTCTCTCGTCTCGAGTTGATAAGTTCTACCGGGGAGGAAAGTTTTCTGTCTAATTTCTTCAAAAAAAATAAAAACGGCGGGTTTCACCATATTTCCCTGCAGACCCCGGATATCCAAAAAACAATACAGAAGCTGGAGGATCATAATATTTCTTATTTCGGATATAATGAATATGCCGATTTCTGGAAGGAGATCTTTATTCATCCCAAAGATGCCTTCGGCGTTCTCATCCAGATTGCAGAATTTGACCCGGACGACTGGCTGGACAAATCCTCTGTATTTCCCAAAGGACAAAAATGGGAGGTGGATGAAAATAGAGATGGCTGTACGTTAAGTTTTGCCCATCCAGGGGGAGGTAAAGTTAAACTTAAATTGACAAAAAAAGAAATAAAAAGACTTATCAGTGAATTAGAGCAATCATATTAAGGCTTGAGCTGCTCAAGCATCCACCGGGATAGAACGCTTGCAAGCTTTTCTTGGTGATTGCTGAAACGGTGATTGGCGTCGGGCATTTTGACCACCGTCACATCGGTGGCGGGCGTTCCGCTGTTGCGGAGCCGGTCAGTCACTTCAGGATTGGCCAGTCGGTCAGCAAGGCCGTGAACGATGAGAACCGGCTTGGAAATTAGGGCGATGTTACGGTATGGGTCAGAAACTGTTTCGGGTCCTCTAAGGCTCACAACGTGGTTGGCGGTGTAAAGCGCTTTACCCAAAGGACCGAGATCGATCAGCATCCACTGGTCTTCTTTTCCTTTGGACACCAAATCTTGGGCCTGGCGAAGAACGCGGGTTGCAGTTTCGAGACCGAATATATGTATGTTCCACTCGAACAGATTGCCCGGAGGACCGGTTAAAAGTACGCCGTTAATCCTGGAATCTCCGGTTTTCGCCAGGTAGTATAGCACCCGGTTCGTTCCCATGCTGTGACCGTAGAGGAAGATGGAATTATATCCAAGTTGTGCCATTTTTTGGACTGCCGCTGCAATGTCATGGCGGTTATCTTCAAAACGGTTTTTTTTGGGACCCCGGTCATGATCACGCATATTGAGAGCAAGGGTGGTAAACCCTTGCTCTGCAAGCGCTTCCGGAAGAAAGCCCATGATGCCCGAGTAAAAATTGCCGCTGTAGCCGTGAATCATAACCATCCCGGCATTTTTTTCGGCCTTATGGGGTGTTCGCATCACACCGGTTAGCTGTATTCCATCGGTGGTTTTCAGGCGAACCAGCTCTAACCCGATATCTCCAGCCGCCCGGGCCGGCGGGTTTATATACATAAAGACAAGCAGGCAGACTATGATTAAATGTTTGAAAAATCGCATCATAACCTCATTGTTGTAGTTATAACCACAATCATTTGGCGGTTTGAATCTTTTGCAAATTTTTAAACGCAACACAGAAATTTATCAAGAAAATAATTATAACGGCTTCGTAAAAAGTCTTTTGTGAGCGACATCGAGCAAAATCAGACTTTTTACGAGTTTATCAATTATGTTGTAATCTACAGGAGGGAAAAATGCTCGTCCATAAAACCAAAGTTCAGGTTCGTTTTGGTGATACCGATCCCTATGGTATTGTTTACTTTGTCGCCTACTTCCGATATTTTCATCAAGGCATTGAAGAATTCCTGCGTCATATCGGCATAAACCCCGGGTCTTTTTTTCGAAACAAGGAAGAAAAATTCGGTATGCCCAAGGTGGCTGCCGACTGCCAATTTTTAGCCCCGGCCTATTATGGGGATTTACTGGAGATGCACACCTCCATAAAAGAGATCAGGGAAAAAGCCGTCATTTTTCAGTTCCATTTTTACCGACCTCCAAAAACGCGCTTGCTGGCTGAAGGGAGTGTGACCTTTGTGGCCATCGATCATACCTGGAAGGCGATACCTTTGCCCAAGATTATCGCCGAGAAAGTAGAGGGCCTTTAGCCCGGATTCTTTACTTAAATACCAGATACGTCGCCGCTTTCACTTCACGAACGCGACCGATGATTTTGGCCGCGGCCACGCCTGCTGATACTAAGGTTTTGATGAGGTTTTCTCCCTGGGCTTTGGATACCGCCACTAAAAGGCCGCCGCTGGTTTGCGGGTCAAATATAATTTCCTGGTGCCACAACGGAACGTCGGCCTCAATCCGCATATACTTTTCTACCATCTGTCTGTTGTAGGCATTTACGCCGGTTCGCATCCCTTTTTTATAGACCGCCAGTGCCTCGTCCATGATTGGCAGACGGCCAATTTCGATTTCCAAGCAGACTTCGGATGCTTTGGCCATTTCAAATCCGTGTCCGGATAACCCGAATCCGGTTACATCGGTTGCGGCATGTATATCGAAAGCCGCCATGACCTCAGCAGTGGTTCGGTTGAGGGTTGAAATGGTTGCCACACAGGCATCCAGGGCTTTCTTGGAGACCCATTGTTTCAAATTGGCATTAAATAGTACGCCGCTTCCGATGGGTTTGGTCAGAATCAGGACGTCTTCGGGCCGGGCGCCCCGGTTGGTCCAGAATTTGTCGGGATGTACGACGCCGGTCACCGCCAACCCGAATTTGGGTTCTTCGTCTTCGATGGAATGCCCCCCTGCCAAAACTGCTCCTGCTTCGGTAATCTTGCTCAGGGCACCGGCGACGATTTGGTGCAGGACATCAAAATGCAGCTTCTTAGCGGGGAAACTGACCAGATTAAGGCAGGCGATGGGACGGCCTCCCATGGCATAAACATCGCTGATGGCGTTGGCGGCCGCAATCTGGCCGAATACATACGGATCGTTTACCGGTGGCGTAATATAATCGGCAGTCATAACGACGGCAAGGTCATCGGTCAATCGATAAATGCCGGCATCATCGCTGGTTTCATAGCCCACCAATAAGTTGGGATCTTTGTGTTTGGGTAGACCTGCCAATAAATTTCCGAGCCCGACCGGGTCGATTTTTGCGGCTCAACCGCACGTTTTTGACAGGTTCAGCAGGGTCGGCTTTTTAAAAGGGTTCAGCTTCACTGTATGAATGCTCCATGGTTGGAATTGTTGTATGATGCTATTATTCTTCTACTTTAATGTTAAGGTCAAGATATTTCATCAAAATGGTGTAGGGTATTCCATCGGTAAAATGTGAAACAGTCGCTTAGGATTGAAGCGTGTCGGGCAATTGCCGGATTTTTTTAATCAGCACTTCCACACTACGGTCCAAACGGTAATTTTCGGGGTTCAGTCGTATCATAGAAACGTAGTACTCAACAAGATACGGAAAAGGTTGTAACTCAATCCGGATGATAAATTTTTCCCACGTCATAAAGCCCTTCGGCTTTTCTGTTGGCAATGGTTCGATCTGCTTCACTCATTGTTGAACGCATTATTTTCAAATTTTCCATATTCAGGTTGGATTTTACACCCCGATGAGGCCAAAATGCCCTTGAAATTTAAATGGAAAATATATAGTATAAAAATAGGCGATATGTAAAATTGA
>JAFCZV010000302.1 GCA_019314155.1 Deltaproteobacteria bacterium | reverse complement strand
AGCGGCCAAGGGCGTGCTAATGCTCTTTATGTGTTGTTTTACTACATGGGGGGGTGGTTTGGAATTACCTTGTCTGGATTTGCGTTTAAACGGGGCGGTTGGAGTGCTGTGATATGTATTTGCTTGTTTTTTCTGATCATTCCATTTAGCGCGGGTATTGGAGAACGCAATAACAGACGCCGTCGAACATGCATATGAACAGGATGTTCGTAAAATCGCGTTATGGTTATTGCGGTAAGACAAACGCTTGATTATCAGAGCACATTACGTGCTGTAGGTGTTTGCATCATTGGCTGGGTCATTCAAGCAATAATCATTATGATCTTGTTTGCTGCTTTAGGGGGTGGTCAATTAGAGCCTAATTTGTAAAAAATGTCACAGCTCTCCTAAGATGAATCCCAAAATTGCTTGCGGAGCGAGCAAAATCAGACTTTTTACGAGTTCATCAAATCTTCGATCTCATCAGTTTCTATGGGAATATTTTCCATTAGATCCACAGGACCGTCTTTGGTGAGCAGGATGTCGTTTTCCAGGCGGATGCCGATACCTTCTTCTCTAATGTAAATGCCGGGCTCGCAGGTAAAAACCATCCCTTCCTCGAATTCCCGGTATTTATTCCCAAAATCGTGAACATCCAGTCCCAGATGATGAGATGCGCCGTGCATGAAATATTTTTTATAAAGCGGATCATCCGGGTCCTGGTTTTTTATAGTTTTGGCATCCAGCAACCCCAGGCTGTTCAACTCCTTTTCCATAATTTTGCCGACGTCTTTGTTATAGGCTTCGAAGGTATTCCCCGGTTTAAGCATTTGGATGGCCGCCTTTTGGACACGCAAGACGGCATTGTAAACCGCTTTTTGTCGCGGGGTGAACATCCCGTTAACCGGCACCGTTCGCGTTAGGTCTGAAGCATAGTTTCCATACTCAGCACCGAAATCCATGAGCAACAGATTACCGTCTTTGCATTGTCGGCTGTTCTGGACGTAATGCAGGACACAGGCGTTTGAGCCCGAAGCAATGATCGGGGCATAGGCGGGGCCCCGCGATCGATTTGACAGAAATTCATGATAAATTTCGGCTTCAATTTCGAATTCCCATATATCCGGTCGGATAAAGCCGAGCAGCCGGCGAAATGTTTTTTCGGTAATCGCGCAAGCCTGTTTGATCAGTTCCACTTCCATAGGAGATTTAACCGCTCGAATGTGATGCATAATCGGTGCAAGCCGTTCATATTTATGCAGTGGATACGATTTTTGACACCATTTCAAAAAACGGACGTCTCGGGTTTCCACCGTTACATCGGCCCGCAAGTGCTCGTTGGAATTCAGATAAATCCGGTCACCCTCAAAAACAATGGATCTGAAAACGCTCTCGAACTCGGAAGTCCAGCAAATCGTTTTGATTCCGGATAGAAACAGGATTTCTTTGTACTTTTCTTCTCCGGCATCCGGGAAAATTACAAGAATACTCGCTTCCTGATCGATTCCACTGAGATAAAAAATATCCGTATTTTGAACAAAGGATCGGGTGCCGTCGGCGCTTGTGGGCATCACATCATTGGAATTCAATACAGCAATGGAACCGGGTTTGAGTTTGGCGGCAAATCTTTGGCGGTTCTCAATAAACAGACTGTTCTCAATGGGCAGATGTTTCATTGGATTTTTCCTGGTATGGTCGAGAATTTATTAACCGGTTGCATTTAAATAATAACCGATGTCTCATCGATGTTCCTGCAAGGATTATAGGGTTATCATAGCAGTAAATACGGTGACGTGGCAAATATAAAAACAGATCTTTTGGGTTAATTCAACAAAGCTAGTGCAAAAAAAAACAAAAATTGGTAGAGAACGTTTTTGACATGTATCGGTAAAATCATACGGAAGGTGTAAGAAAAGGAATTTTGGATGAAAGAAAAATTAATAAAAACCATGGACCTTGAAAACGGGATGCAGTTGAATTTCTATGACGCTTCAAGAAAAATCGCCGGGGATCGGTGGCTGATCTCCCTGGTTGTTCGTATGGAAATCCCGGTTACAGAAGTGTTGATAAAGGTTCCGGGTCAATCGACGGAAAGCGTGAATGAGATCGTAAATGTACTCGGGGAAAATGTTCTGTTTGAGCAGAAAAGAGAACGGAATTTTATCGATGAAACCAAAAAAACAGAGATGTTCAAAGAATTGTATGATAGTTTTGTGAACAGCACGTTCGTTTATTTATCCAATGAAGCATTCCCGAGAAAATATATAACCAAAAAATACAAGGAAGCGGTGGAGCGGTGGAAAAGGCCCGCAATAAAACATAAAGGATGACATCATGGAGTTCAAGTTCTGTCCCTTTTGCGGGGATCGATTGCAGCCCAAAGCGAAAAGTCAAAATCGAAGAATGTTTTGTGAGCGATGTCGATGGACGCATTATAAAAATCCAACAGTGGGGGTTGCGGTTATTTTGTTAAAAGATGACGAATTGCTCCTGGTAAAGCGAACCGGTTCTTTCCAAGAGATGTGGTGCATCCCCTGCGGCCACGTTGAATACGATGAAGATGTTCGGGCGGCAGCCGTCCGAGAGTTCAAAGAAGAAACCGGTCTGGATGTGGATATCGGAGATGTTTTTACCGTTCATTCAAATTTTCACGATCTGGAAAAACAGACGGTGGGGATATGGTTCCTGGGAACATATACGCGCGGTGAAGTAAAGGCCGGTTCAGACGCCAGCGAAGCAGAATTCTTTCCGCTGGATAATCTCCCAGAAGAAATGGCGTTCCCAACCGATGTTCTGGTGTGTGAGCATCTTAAATCTTTGGCCCGAGTTGAACTGCAACAGCTTGCCCCGTGAAACCTATGGGGCTTTTCTGTTTAGCCGGGGTGGAGCTCCCGTTTCAACGGAGCTGCAGGGAGCTTCAAAAAAAATTGCAGACGCATCCGCAGAATCCACAGAGGAAGCCGGATTCTTCATTGATCCGCCGGTTCCGGATCATGGGGCATTGCCAATATTCCTGATATATCAAGGATATCCAACTGTTGTTTCAGATTGGCCTGTTGTCGAGTGAAGCGGTCAAGGTATTCTGTTCCTACGGGTTCAACCGACGGAATATCTTCCTTAGATGGATTCACCTGCCTGCCGTTTTTCCAAAATCTATAGCAGAGATGGGGACCGGTGGCCAAGCCGGAAGATCCCACATATCCGATAACTTCCCCTTGCCTTACATTTCTGCCCCGCTTAATTCCAGGGGCAAATTTAGACATGTGAAGATACTGGGTCGAATAAACTCCGTTGTGTCTGATCTTTACGTACTTGCCGTTATTTTTGTCATAACCGGCCTTTTGAACAACGCCGTCGCCGGTACTCATAATCGGCGTGCCGGTTCTGGCGGCATAATCTATCCCGAAGTGAGCTTTATATTTTTTTAGAACCGGATGAAACCGTCGTTTGGAAAAACCCGAAGTAATTCTTGAAAATTTTATCGGCGCTTTGAGAAATGCTTTTTCCAGGCTGTCGGCATTTTGGTCATAATAACTTCCATAAGCATCCTGCTCAAAATAAAAGGCATAGAATGTTTTGTCTTTATGATCGAACCTGACCGCCTTTATCTTGCCGATTCCAATCGACTTTTCCTCAACAAATTTTTCTTCAAAGACCACCCGAAAAGTATCGTCTTTCTGCAGATGATGAAAATCGATGACCCATGCGTAAATCTCTGAAAGCTTGATGGCCAGTTCAATGGCCAGTTGCTGTTCCGTAAGGGTGTCCCACAGAGACGATTCAATCCGTCCAGTAACGGTTTTTGTTTGAAGCCGCACCGGCTTTTTACCCAAAGAAACTTTTATTGGATCGTTGAAATCGAAGACAACATAATCGACGGGATTTATTTCGTACACAAAATAGCGAACCTTTTTCGAAGAATCCGTGCTGTGGATGATACAAAACGGATTTCCGGCTTTCATCGTTCGTACGTCGAATATGGCTTTGGATTCCAAGGCCGCATCATGGATTACCGAATTGGGGACATCATATTTCAATAGGATATCAGAGAGATTTTGATGTAGTTGAACCCTGTTTTTGACAATGTGCAAATCATCGCAGTCAATACCGTATTCAACACGATGCTGTTTCAAAATAGGGGGTTTTTTCTCAGCAGGCGGTTGTGCGTTCTCCGTAACATCCGAGCAGGCACAGATATATAACATCCCTATGATCAGCGCCGGCAGGAGTTTAGACTTCAAATTTTGATAGTGTTTCACGATGTTTGTTTTATTTACGTGTGTTTGGATGTCTTCGTGGGTATTACCCTAATCGAACGAAAGCCGAGGATGCCCCGGATCTAAAGAGTCAGGGGTGAAGCCGTCGTAGACGACTATCAACCCTTCACGACACAGGAAACGGGGTGTCATCGGCTTGTCCGCTTTCTCTACACGTATTTAGGATAAAAGACTTTTCGGAGTTAATCAATACTTTATTGATACAGTATGGACATAACCGTAATATTCTGTTAAGTTTATAAATATAGAAATACGAAAAAAGAAAAGGGGAACGATGAACCTTCAAAAACAGATCAAAAAGGATTTAACTGCTGCAATCAAGGCAAAGGATGTGCAGAGAAAAGACACCCTGCGTGTTATCCTGGGAGAATTTGCAAGACTCGACAATAAAGAGCTTTCGGACGATGAGGTTGTAAAAATCCTAAAAAAATTATCAAAATCTGAAAAAGAGGTGTTGGAACATAAAGGGCAAGGGACGGAATCCGCGTTCATTGGAATTATTGAAACGTATCTGCCCAAAATGGTCTCTGAAGCGGAAATTCACGACTGGATTAAACACAACATCGATTTTGCCCAATTCAAAAACAAGATGCAAGCCATGGGTTCAATTATGAAGCATTTTGGAGCGACGGCAGACGGAAATTCAGTTAAAA
>JAFCZV010000301.1 GCA_019314155.1 Deltaproteobacteria bacterium | reverse complement strand
TACCAATTAATACAAAATAGAGCGTCCATTTTCCGGCCTGTGCGATATTAATTGACCGTTCTTTTCCGGCAAAGGATCCGATAATATTTTTTAAACGGTTCAATAGTCCCACTATATTGCGTACCCCGCGAAATACTGAGTGCATCAATTGGTAAATTCGATCCGGTTTTATAAGCAGTTAGCCTTTCAAATCCTCCACTCCTTGCAAAACAATATTAAAAAGTTCAGGGATTTCGTTTTCTTCCAGGCAAGAAAAAGCGACTCTCAAGTCCTTCTCTCCGATGGAGATAAGCCCGACCCCGTATTTTTCCAGCAGGTGGACCCTTAGTACCTCAGCATTCACAGATTTTAACCGGATACACATAAAATAACCGGAATTAAACGGATACACATCCCAGGCGTCTGTGAATCTGGAATCCGATAGAACTTCTTTTACGCGAATGGCCCTATTTTTAAGTATCTCAAATTTTTCTTCTTTTTCCGCCATATGTTTGTCGTCCTGCATGGACTTCAGTACGATGGTCTGGCCCAGATGGGACGCATTGGAAATTGCCCCCCGGATACTTCCGGCCGTCTTTCTTTCCAGTGCATTATAAACACCCTTGTCGTCGCCGTCTATCACACACCCGTAGGTTATAAAACCGACCCTCAAACCCCAGACAAAATTTTCCTTTGTGGCGCCATCGAGTTTTACGGCAAGCAGCCTGGAATGCCGGCCACAAAGATTTGCAAAAAGCGATTCTTTCAAGACCTGGTCTTCATAGAAAAGTCCGAAATAGGCATCATCCAAAACAGCAATGACATTTGTACCTTCATCAGCTACCGAGGTAAGGATTTCAACAATTTGTTTCCCCTCTTCCACAGTGACTGTATAACCGGTAGGATTATTTGGGAAATTCAATAAAACAGAGATCTTATCACGTTTTTTCGCTTCAGCTCTGATGGTTTCCTCAAACGCTGCAAGATTAAACCCCCCGTTTTCCGAAAACAGGGGATAATGTCTTATTACCACCCCTTTTTTGACATTCAGGATCATGTTGTAGTTTCCCCACATCATGTCCGGTAAAACAACCACATCATTTGGGTCTAACCAGACATCCGCGAACATGCTTATGGCATGGGTAATACCACATGTAACGACCGGGAGACTAACGCTTTTCCCGGAAAGAGATGGATTTTTTATAAATAGGAAATCCAGCCAAATTTTTCTTAACGCCGGAATTCCAAAAGAAGGTGCATAGGTTAGCGACGCTGCAGGCCGTATACCACAAATTGAATCCATAACCGAAGGGAAAATCATGGTTTTCCCCTGCTCAGTAGCAATTCCAATGGTAGCATTTAACTTATGGGCTTTTTCCTTGGCCTCAGCGCTTTGACTCAAGATCCCTTTAGGGAAAAAAAGATTTTTTCCCACATCAGACAGCATTTCCATAAGATACGGATTACCTTTTTCGATGATCTGATTGAGGGATTGAGCGATAGGGTTCATAAATTTAACCTCCTTGAATATGGAACAATTGGAATTCGTTTTTAATGATATCTATAAAATTACAATAAATCTTATAGTTTAGACATAAAGCATGTCAAGTGAAAAGCGCTTGAAAATTCTGGATGATGAGAAAGTGCAGAAATTACAGATTGGAATTGACGGCAGACAAAAAAACCCCGCCCTTTAATAGAGCGGGGTTCATTGGTTGATACAAAGCAACATTACCTGTTTCCTCTCTTGGAAGCTTTGAGCGGATTAATTTTCGTTTTCGATGCAGAGGAGTTTCTGATAACATGTGAAGCAAAATTGCAATCCCCTGTTTTCCATTTTAACGAAGGGTCAGGGCATGCTGAACAGTACCATTTGGTTGAAAATTCAGCGCTTCGGTTGCAGCCGTTACACTTCTCTACAATCTCGTGACAAATTCCGCCATTGTATGTACACCCTTTTGCCGTCATAAAAGGACAGTCAAAGCCGTTCCTAATTGTTGTACAAACCATTGGAATCACCCCCTTTCAAAAAAAAATCAAAAAAAAAGCCTGGGAACATTCGTTCCCGGCTTTTTGGATACATGTCGAAAAAGCTGACGAAATATAAACAGGCAAACAACGCTTGTCAATAAAAAACTGCAATATTTTTACCATTTGAAAAAGCGTTGAATGAAGCGCCCTGCAGCCCGGTTGAAACAAGATCTTCGCTCTGCTTCGACACCCTGAAGGGTTAGCGAGCGTTGGTGCAGTTGAATACGGCTAAATTTTTTGTGGAACTGTGACAAAAGAACTGTTGATTTTTTGTTTAAAAATTGAAAAGTTGTCTAGTATGGATCAATAGAAAATTTAACAATTTACATCTTTTTCGATATTGTTATTTGAAATATCAGAGATAGCCATTATAATTAGCTATCTTTGACCAAATCATCTTATAGTAACTTTTAAACATAATTATCAAAAACGAAGGATATATCCCAGATGCTCATAAAGCAAGCTGTTGAAGTTTTAAAAATAGAGGCCGAAGGCATTCTGAAACTGGCGGAACGTATTGATGACAACTTTTCTGAAATGGTGGAACTCATCTTTCGATCCAAGGGCCGTTTAATCCTGAGCGGCATGGGCAAATCCGGACTGGTCGGCCGGAAAATTGTCGCGACGCTAAACAGCACAGGAACACGCTCCCTCTTTTTACACCCAGCCGAGGCCATGCATGGAGATCTCGGCATCGTCGGTTCGGATGATATATTTATTGCGCTCTCCGGCAGCGGTGAAACCGACGAACTCAATGTTCTGGTACCGAGTATCCGAAAATTAGGATGCACCATCATTGCCTTTACCGGAAATAAAAATTCGCCCCTGGCAAGAGACAGTGACATCGTCATAGATGTTGCCGTAGAAAAGGAGGCCTGCTCCCTTGGCCTTGCCCCGACGGCAAGCACAACGGCTCTTCTCGCCATGGGGGATGCCCTTGCCGTTGTTCTGAGTAACAAGAAACATTTTAACTCGCGTGATTTTAAAAAGATTCATCCCGGAGGAATGCTGGGCCAGCGGCTTTCAAGCAAAGTAAAAGACATCATGTTAACCGGCGAGTCGGTTCCACAGGTTCCTGAAGGCACCACCATGAAAGATGCTGTCCGGGAGATCAATCGCCTGGAGTTGGGGGTAACGTTCGTCATCAGATCTGACGGCACAATGGCCGGCATCATCACAGACGGCGACTTGAGACGCCTGATCGCAGAAAACAAATCTATTAACGATCTAACCGTTGAAGATGTTATGACAAAAGATCCTTGGACCGTCGACCTGGATTCTCCGGCCTATGATGCCTTGAACATGATGGAACAATACCAGATCACGGTACTCCCCATAACCGATGCCAACAGAAGGGTTCGGGGAATTTTGCACCTGCATGATATTTTAGGAAAAGGCGAATTCAAATTCAATGGGACGTAAAGAACCATGAAAAAAGAGGACGTCATGAAACTCGATGACATCGATACCACAATACAGACCCTTGGCCCC
>JAFCZV010000300.1 GCA_019314155.1 Deltaproteobacteria bacterium | reverse complement strand
GCATACCCGCCGAACCCAAACATCGTCTCCGCGACATCCATGATGTCACTTGGGTCAAGATCAACATCAAGCTCAACCGGCCCACTGGCGGTGTCAAGTCCCATGTCACCTTCGACGTTCAGCAAAAAGATTCCCGTACCAATCCCAAAAGACCAATCTGCATGTGCCACGCCACTGAGGCTTATACTCAACAAACCTGCAACCACAAAAAAGAAAAACTTCATGCGCCATGTCAATTTACCGGATCTTTTCATCTTCTTCCTCCTTTGTTTTGTTGATTTCTATCTAAGAAAGTGATGGTCGGTTGCCCTTGACCAATCATTGCCTGGGCTTGGAATCACCGTGTCCCTTCATGAGTGCCCTCAAGGTCTCGGAGTCTTCCCTCCAGCCGGAAGCGGTCCCGCTCCGTTATGCCTTTGGTGGACAATGCGTTGTGTAGCAACTGAATCGTTTCATCTTTTTTGCTCTGACTTTCACGAATATCTACCAGTAGCAAATAGGAATCAGGATAGTTTGGCCAGTTTTTGATCATAAAATCAAGCGTCAAGCTGACTCGATCATAATCTTTGGTTTGGTGCAGATAGAAAGCCAATATATACGCATACTTTGTATTGGAATGCAACTCAAAAGCTTTAAGCTGGTCGTCGACAGACTCCTTGGGTCTGTCACCGGCCAACAGAACTCGCTGTTTCTTTCTTGCCATCTCTTTTCATAATCATGTCTCTCCCAGTAGGTTAATCAGAGTTCGCAAATCTAGTTCATAGCGAAAAAAATGGCAATAAGGTATGGACAGTATTTCTTGATGGAAAAGGGTGTATTTTCAGTTGCCTTGGATGTGTTGGCCAGGCGTAAAGGGGACATCCATCTGTGTGGGAACTTATTGGATCCAGATCATAGATTCCTTTACACGTGTTTGAATCGGCTGAATTTGATGCTTCCTTCATTGACCATCGCGGTAGCTGCAGAAATGCGAATGCTATTCTATTATTTATCCGCCTTCGCAGAAGACCACGGGCTTGCCCGTGGATGAATGCGCAAACAATCAATATGCTACGGCGCGATGTCGCCCCGAAGCTAAGGCGGATAACCGCGGCGTAGCCGAAGGCGAAGACGGGTACTTTAGTGGGACCACGGGTTTACCCGTGGGGCTCCATTATATTTACCCTCCTATTACCATATGACCTTGTAACCCACCTCGATGGAGCCATCGGTTGGGCGATCGTCGCCGATGCCGATGGAAGGACGCACATAGGCACTGTGACCTTTGGTGCCGAGATACTTGTCTATCATGGTTCCGGCCTCGATGTCGATAATCATAAACTCAATTTCATTTTCGTAATCTAAGACTATCTGAGGATCAAATAAGGCCCAACGCTGCTTGTCCTTCGATTCCATGAGAAAAAACAGGTCGATCAACCCCTGATGGATCTCGGTGGGGCCGTCATCTTTCTTTTTTCGTTTCTGTATCCTTAATCAGCGAAAGAGCTACTGCTTCGGCATAGGTCATGATGACGATTTCGCCCACTTTCATATTCTTCAGTACTGCCTGGTCTTCAACGGGTAAGATCAGGAAGTTGCCTCTCGGGCCCTGGATGGCTACCTTTTTTTCTTCCGTGTTGATGGCAACGACTTTAACGACCGCTTTAACGACGGCTCCCACAACACCAGCAGGATCCACCTCCTTGGGGGCTCTGCCGGCTTCCGCCAGAACCACAAGCGGCGTCGCTTTCTCCTCAGCGGTTGGCTCACGAAATTCGGCACGCAGGAAGGTCAAGTATTCCGCTCGAACCGTATCACCAACCTTAATTTCATCAAACCGCTTGACGGCTTCCGTCGCGGTCAACGTAACCAGGTTTCCTCGCGGCCCCTTCAACGTCACCTCGCGCTTCTCCGAGTTGATGTTTTCAACAGAAGCTTTAATCTTGACGCGGATCCACTTCTCCTTGGCAAGCGGTTTGTCGCCAGCCGACGTCTGTGCAAAAGCCGGGACGGCGAGCATGAGAGTTATTAATAACGTTATAATCGTTTTCATATCCATTCTCCTTTCAGCTTGATTTTAGATCATTAGAATCCAGCAACTTTCAGATCCGGTCGTAATCCTCACGCTCAGATCCGAAGAAGCGGAACAGGACGAACCAATTGCCAACTATGATGGAGCCCCACGGGTACACCCGTGGGGCTCCATTAAGGTGTATACCCTTCGATCTTACTCAGGATTGAACCAAATCGGACTCGTACAGGCCCGATCCTGAACTGCCATTAGTAATACATGGCCGGCAATTTACGCGGCGGCACAGTGTTTTCATCTGATACCGTAAAGATGACGCGGTCGAGTTTTCTATTAAACTTGAAGATCCCGTTGTACAGATCAGAGACCTGAGTGCCTGTATCACGTCCCACGTCAAATGTTTCGGCCAGCGAGTAAGTGGCAATATGCATCTGCGGCATCTCGATTTCGTCGACTTTCTTACCGTTGATATATAGTTCGCCTTCACCGCCAAACGGTTTGGTTTTTATAAAATTAAACTTCAGATCGGTTCTACCTTTGGGCAGCGGTGGCGACTTCAGGACGTAGTGCACGCCGTCAAGGAAGTTATAGTCGTAGTGCAGGCGATTGTCCTTGATGAACATCGTGTAGCCGCCGGTCATGCCGCCACAGGCGACAATGACACCTTCCTCGTCACCCGTGAGGTCAAGACGCGTCACAATGGTATGTGCGCGGTTTTTGACCGGTGCTGATGACTTTTCGGCTATGCGAACAGCGCCCGGCGCAAAATAAACGAATTCCTTCTGATCACCAAACAGGCGGTCTTGTTGAGCGCCGAGGCGTTTGATCATATCGTCATAGAGCGGATAGACGTTGTACTTCCAGGCTTCTTCGTCAAAAATCTCGATTAGTTCCTGCAATTTTTCCGGATGCTTTTTGGCGAGATTAGTGCTCTCGGAAAAGTCTTCAGCAACGTGATACAGCTCCCATTCGTCTTGCTCGAACGGCAACACGACATTGAGTTCCCAGGGCATCCTCTTGGCATGCAGGGTCACGGCCTTCCAACCGTCCACCCAGATCGCCCGGTTGCCGAACATCTCGTAGTACTGGCGCTTCTTGGCATTTGGTGCATTGGCATCATCAAACGCGTATAGCAGGGATGTTCCTTCCATGGGCTGCTGTTTCACACCATGGTAGGTTTCTGGCACAGAGATACCAGCCGCTTCCATGATGGTGGGTGCAATATCTGCTATATGATGATACTGGTTGCGGATCTCGCCCTTGGCTTTGATGCTGTTCGGCCAGTGCACAACGAGATGGTCTTGCTGGCCACCGCGGTGTTCGCTCTGCTTGAAATAACGGAATGTGGGTACGTGTTTTCGCGGCCCCAGTCTTCCTGGGCGCGCAGGTTGGCTGCCATCGGCGTCTGCAGTCCGTTCAGGACATAGGTTTCATTGAATGTGCCGGCGAGGCCACCTTCACCACTAGCACCGTTGTCGGCCGTAACGAAGATCAAGGTATTGTCCAACTCACCAATACGTTTGAGCTCTTCTACGACACGTCCAATTTGCAGGTCCACCCATTCCATTTGCGCGGCAAATACCTCCATCTGACGTGCATACAGCGATTTCTCTTGGTCAGGTAGCGAGTCCCAAGCGGGAATCGCATCGATGCGCTCGGTGAGTTTTGTATTCTCCGGAATGATACCGAGCGTTTTTTGTTGCTGGAGAATCTGCTCGCGAGCGTTGTCCCAGCCCATGTCGAACTTGCCATTGTATTT
>JAFCZV010000299.1 GCA_019314155.1 Deltaproteobacteria bacterium | reverse complement strand
GGATTGGCCCCCGGTTGATGAAGGGTTCACCCAGCTCTTCAAACAGAACGACTGGGAAGTCGTGATGGGCGCCCGGCCAACCCGTGTTCACAAGAACGACATTTACCTGACCGGGTTGTACGAGGGTAAATCCTGGATCTCCCTTAACACATTCAGTATTGACGAGAACGTGATGTGTGTGGAAGCCGGCGTCCGTACGAAAAGGTGATCCCATTCGGCGGCGCCCTGCACTGCACCACGCTCGATATCGAGCGAGACACCGGCGAGAAGGGCGAGAGAGGGGAATACGAAGATTACTTCCCGAACCAGGTTGAAGGTTATTAATAAAAACGTAACAAACGGATACGTTTTCCAATTCATTAAAAAATTTGGAAAAAACTGACAAGTAAAATGGATCTCATCCCCAAGGCCTTGAGCAGACGATGAAAATGGACGTTCTTGGGACAAAGGGATTTGATCCATTTGCCTGTTAAAGCTTTGAAAATTCTGTGTGAATTTGGAATATTTCATATGATATCAATTAGTTTCAAAACGTAGTGATAGGCACTGCCGGATAAGATTGTTTTTGTCCTTCTTATTCACCTGTTTTTTTGTGGAGAAAGAAAAATTTCAACTACCCCTATCCATCATATTTACCCGTTTTTGTTTGGGAAAAGAAACACTTCTACATTTCTTCTTCTTTGCTCATCCCTTGTGCTTACCGTCCCCCCCATAACTTTGAAAATTTATCTTGTCTCGGCAAACTGCACTGCGTTTCATTTAGTTCAATTAATAATTTTAAGGAGGTATTAATATTATGTCACCTATGGCTATTGGGCTTCTTTGCTTTATTTTGTTGTTTTTTGCGCTCGGTATAGGCACGTATTTCCTGGTCAAGGGCAGCGGTAAACGCTATATCATTTGTGGTAAGAGTCTCCCTTTTTTCCTGGTGGGATCCATGCTTTTAGCACAATCATTGGATGCCAACGCCACCATGGGAAATGCCACCGGGGTATATCTGGGCGGATTCTGGGCAGGGTTTCAATTCCCCCTCGGCCTGGCCTTATGCCTGCTTTTGACCGGGCTGTTCTATGCGGCACCGCTGAATCGGATGAATCTGTTAACGCTGCCCGATTTCTACTTTAGAAGATACAATTGGGTAACGGAAATCATCGCATCGCTTCTAATGGCTTTTAGTTTTGCGATACTGGTTGCCGGCAACTTTGCCGGTTCCGCCTGGATAGTCTCCATTGTTTTCGAGATCGATTATACTTGGGCGCTGATCTTCATAGCGATTGGAATTTTTATATACACCATTGCCGGCGGGCTCTACGCGTGTGCCGCCACGGACATCGTTCAAATATATCCTGCCATAGCAGGATTTGTGGGATGTTTTATATGGCTGCTGTATACCTATGGATGGGATTTCTTCGCAGGGTCGATTCCTGCCGGTTACATGGACTTAAGTGGTTTAACATCAATGGAAAACGGGGCACTTCTAAATTGGGCAGGCATTCTGGCTCTGGGGCTGGGTGATATTGTCGCTCTGGACTTCATGGAAAGGGTTTTTGCTGCCAGGGACGAAAAAACAGCCAAAATCAGCTGTTTCTTTGGCGCAGGGTTTACGATATTCACCGGTTTAATCTGTTCAGGTATCGGATTGATGGGCTTAGCGCTTTTACCGGAAATCTCCGATCCCAGAATGGTTCTGCCTTCAATCGCAATGACTTCCGTTCCGTTTATCTTTGGAGTATTTATTATGGGCGGAATTATCGGTGCCGGAGCATCTACTGCTGATGGAGGGATATTGGGCGTATCCACCGTACTGGGTAGGAATATAATTCAGAAAAATATACTCCGAAGGTGGGGAAAGACAAAGATTGCTAAAGACAATCCTGGCGAATCTGAAGAGGTTGTGCAGGCTACGGCAATTTCCGACCGAAAGCTGCTCATCATCAGCCGGCTCATGGCGATACCGGTAGTTGGTTTTGCAATCTATCTGGCCATTATAAAACCTGAGCCGGGAATTCTGCTGGTTCTTGCCTTTGACGTAGTGTTTGCAGGGTGTCTTGTTCCACTGACATTAGGTCTATATTGGAAGAAGGCCAATACGCCCGGGGCCTTGGCGGCAATTATTATTGGCTCTGTGCTTCGATTGATTCTGTTCTATACGATTCCCGAGCATTTGGCCGGTTTGGATACACTAATTCCGCCGGTTGTTTGTCTTATTGTCATGGTCGTCGTAAGTCTGATGACTCAAGAGAGTCATCCGCCAAAACATCATGTGATCCGCGAGGTTCCGGATGACTCCTACGTGATCGCAGGTATATGCTAAACGCTTGGTTTGATAGATGAAATAATCTATGGGTTACTTTGGCAATTTGTGTAACCGTTCAGTCCCGATTTGTGGCTGAACGGTTACGGTAACCTGTATGGTATTCATTAAATTGCCGACCTCCCCGCATTTTTGACGGGGGGAGTCGGTTTTACGGTGTTGTTTGCCAATTAATAATAACTGCTTCCATCCCAGCAATGGGTACATAATTTTTCTTTTGGAAGGCCGATGGCTTTTACAAGATCTTCCAATTTTTGATACTTTAAAGAAGTGAGTTTTAACCTCTGCCGTATCCGGTCCACCATTGCCGCATTTTTTTCTGAATTTGACTTTGCATATTCATCCAAAAACGCATCTTCTCCTTTTTCGAGTTCCGATATTGCTTTGCGTCCTGCAAGATCCAATGTCGATCGAGAGGTTGAAAAATTGAGAAACTCACAGGGATATATCAGCGTGGGGCAGGCCGGCCTCATGTGCACTTCCAGGGCACCATAGTCGAACAATCCCTGTACATTATCTTGCAATTGAGTCCCTCTGACAATGGAGTCTTCACAAAAAAGAATCTTTTTCCCCTCAATTAATTCTTTGATGGGGATCAGTTTCATTCTGGCAACAAGATCTCTTATACTCTGATCCTGGGGCATAAAACTTCTCGGCCATGTGGGCGTATATTTGGTAAACGGCCTGGTGTAAGGAATATTTCTCTCATTCGCGTAGCCGATGGCATGTCCGATTCCAGAATCTGGAATTCCTGAAACGAAATCTATGTCAACATCGTCATCCTTTGCGAGGGCCGAACCGCACCTGTATCGTACGAATTCCACATTAATTCCTTCGTAGCTTGAGGCGGGAAAGCCATAATACACCCAAAGAAACGCACAAATCTGCATTTTTTCCTTTGGTTTCTTTTTCTGCTCATATCCGTCGGCCGTCATTAAAACGATTTCTCCAGGGCCCAGATATTTATCAATTTCAAAGCCAAGATTCGGGAATGCAGACGTTTCTGAAGACGCGGCATAGGAACCCTCTTTCTTGCCGATAACTATGGGCGTTCTTCCTAATTTATCCCGGGCGGCATAAATACCATCTTCCGTAAGCAAAAGGAGAGAACATGAACCTTTAATGGCTTCCTGGGCATTTTCTATGCCTCCCTCAAATGAATCTTCCTCACAAATGAGTGTTGCCACAATCTCGGACGGGCTTAAATTTCCCCCGCTTGTTTCAGAAAAATGGATTTTTTTCCGAAATGCTTTTTTAGCAAGTTCCTCAATATTATTTATTTTCCCAACCGTGACGATACCGAATCTTCCCAGGTGATATTATTTATTTTCCCAACCGTGACGATACCGAATCTTCCCAGGTGAGATCCAAAGATCAACGGTTGAGCATCGTAATCACTGATAACGCCGATACCTTTATTGCCATGCAACTCGGGAAGATCTGCCTCGAATTTGGATCTGAAGTAATTGTTTTCAATATTATGAATGGAACGTGCGAATCCTTCAGAATGTTTGGTGGCCAATCCTCCTCGTTTCGTGCCGAGATGAGAATGATAATCTGTCCCGTAAAACAGATCCTTTACACAGTCCTCTTTAGAAATATTGCCAAAAAAACCTCCCATACGTAACTCCTCCTTAAATGGAATACTTCTGAATTTTTATCGGACAAGCGAGTTAAAAATTTCCGCACTCTAAAACGTCAGCACCATATCACGGACATGAATCGCCCCGCAAGCAGAAGGTTATAAATATAATAGAAAAGGTGATTAAAAATTCATTTGCTCGGCAATTCGTATCATTTCTCTCATTTCTTCAAGAAACTGCATGTCTATTGCCATCCGCCATAACACCGGTTTTAAACCATAGCAGACCTTACTAAATTTTCATCCACAAAAAAAGGCTTTCCGGAAAGATTTATCCGGAAAGCCTTTCGTATTTAGATGGACGCCTTAATATTAGACATTCAGTATTTTTTTGGCAGCTTCATCATTAATGTCGGACACATGTGGAATTCCCGTCTCTCTTTCAGTTTCTCTGTTGCCTGAGAAAAGGTCGGTGCGAGAGATCTTGTCAAGGGAAAATTTTCTTGCGCCGGCCATGAGCTGCTGCAAACCGGCAGCCAGCTTGTCCGCCAGTGTATAGAAGGCAATTGCGCCATAGGGGATATTCGCCATCTCTTTTTTGCCGACTTTTTTCTGAAGGTCGAAATAAGAGGCAAAGATTTCTACAGGCTTGGTGCCGATGTCGGTTACCGTTTTCGGAAGCTTATCCCAATTGCCGAAGATTTTCTCTTTCCTATCGGGGTTAAGTGCGCCTTCTATGTTTGCACCCACGAACCCGGGAATCATGATTCCTCTACCCATGCAGATCAATTTTGTATACGGCGCACCGAGTGCCAATCCCTTGAAAATACTGTCTTCGAGTGCGAATCCGCCTGCAAAGGACATATCGACCACCCTTTCACCCTTTGCCGCCAGTATACTTGCATATTCATAGGCTTTTGAATGGAGAAAGATGGATGGTACCCCCCAGCTCTGCATCATGTTCCACGGGCTCATCCCGGTGCCGCCGCCTGACCCGTCCATTGTCAGGAGATCGCATCCTGCCTCTGATGCAAATTTTATGGCCATGGCCAGTTCTTCCATGCCGTAAGAACCGGTCTTTAAGGTGATTCGCTCAAAGCCAATTCGACGGAGGTATTTAACACTGCTCATAAAATCTTCGCGGACCTGTTCGACGGTATCAAGATTTGTGCCCCCTAAACGGCTGTGTCGGGCAAAAGACTTGACTGCACCTTCTTTGAAGGCCTGTACCACTTGAGGTTTTGTCGGGTCCGGATCCACAATATAGCCTCTCTCCTTGAGAAAAACCGCGTAATCCAGGCTGGTCACTTGTATCTCCCCGCCAATATCTTTGGCACCCTGTCCCCATTTGAGTTCGATAATACATTTGTTTCCATACTTGTCAGCAACGAATTCTGCAACGCCGTTACGTGTATCTTCAACATTCAGCTGGACGATGATTGCGCCATAA
>JAFCZV010000298.1 GCA_019314155.1 Deltaproteobacteria bacterium | reverse complement strand
CCTAACTCGACTGACGAGAGTCTATGGCCTGATCAGCCCCAATTCAACGAAGTGGTGAAGGAAAACCTCAGTCCGTACGCGGTGCCGGAATACATCTACGTCGGCAAGAAGGGCTCCGACCCCAAGAAGCTGAAGATCTACGACAGCGCGGAGCGCCCTGAAATCGACCGTGAGTGCACTGACCGTGCGAAGGAGTTTATCAAGCGCCAGGCAAAGGCAGGCAAACCGTTCTTCGCGTTTCTGCCTTACACGCAAACACACATGCCGGTAACCCCGAGTAAAGAATTCGCTGGGAAGAGCGGCAATGGTGACTGGGGCGACGTACTGATGCAGATCGACGCCTACGCAGGCGAACTGCTCGATACCCTCAATGCTCTCGGCATTGCAGACAACACCATCTTTATCTTCACTGCGGATAATGGGCCAGAAATGCTTCCGGGCCACAATGGTTGGAGTGGTCCATGGCGCGGGAGCTACTTCACAGGGCTTGAAGGATCGTTGCGAGTACCATTTATCATGCGCTGGCCTGGAAAGGTTCCGGCGGGTCTGGTCAGCAATGAGATTGTCCACGAAATGGACATCTTTCCCACTTTAGCGAACATCATCGGTGGGACTGTTCCAGATGACCGGGAAATTGATGGCGTAGACCAAACAGATTTCTTCTTTGGTAAGCAGGAAAAGTCCAACCGTGATGGATTAATCGTCTATGTCGGTAACGACCTTTTCGGGATCAAGTGGCGCAATTGGAAGATGATGTTTAAGGAGGTCGAACGAGGCACGGATGAGAAGAAGACCTTCGACTTCCCCCGCTTTTTTAATCTGTACAATGATCCGAAAGAAGAATATCCGCTGACTAAGGCCACAGCTGGCCATTTTTGGGTGCGTTGGCCAATGGCGGAGCTTCTTAAAGCACATTTGGCTTCTCTAAAACATGAACCACCTATTATTTCAGGGACACCTGATCCGTATACGCCGCCTAAGAAGCAGGAATAGGATTTTTAGACTAAGGAACGAACATATCAATCTTAAGAAAACAATCTCCACTGCTATTGTCTGTCCGGCTCGTTCAATCCTGGTTTGATAAGACCTTGAAACCGGGTAATACTGAAGTTGTGAAATAGTTCGTCGGTTATGGATGATTAGCACCATCTTTATACAGATATCTCCAACTTATCGAAAATGACCTCAATTGCTAATAGATACTAAAAACTGTATTTATCAGAGGCTCGAAAATGTTGTGATATCTGCAATTAAAAACAGTTATCAATCGACCGTCCTTTTTGAGATACCGTAATACGATATCACCAATCGATAGGGTGGCGATTTTTGCTATATTTCTGGAAATCTGAAGCCGGGTCAATTTGAGGTACAACCTGCTGCAAGGGATGGCGCAAAAGACCGCGCCACACCTGAGCAGCGCGTTATGTTTCGAAAGACGGGAGAGTTCTGAACCATGGTTGAAGAATTTGGGCAACAAGAACCACTTGCCGAACATGTATACGATAAGCGAGTCAAGGAATACGGATGGGTTGGTTCAGAGGTTGCGTTCGGCCTGGCGTATGAGTATACGAGCCCTGCCCAGACCATACTCGATATAGGTATTGGGACGGGGCTTGGATCCATTCTGTTCCACAAGGCAGGCATGGTTATCTATGGGCTGGATAACTCCGATGCAATGCTGGATATCTGTCAAAGTAAGGGATTCGCGTCTGATCTTCAGTTACACGATATGAGCAAGTTTCCATATCCCTACGATGGGGAGTCTCTTGATCACGCCGTATGCATTGGAGCACTCCAGTACTTCGAGAATATCCAGCCAGTAATCGAAGAGGTGGTCAGAATCATTCGGAAAAGCGGAGTATTCGTGTTCACCGTTATGGACCGAAGCCCCTCCGAGAACGCGGCAATGGTTTTGGGGCCCGAAATTACCGACTCGGGTTCTACGGATACGATATACCGACATAGCACACCACAGATTAGCGAATACCTTCAGGTCTGCGGCCTTGAACCGGTTAAGTCTCTTGAGTTCAACATGTTCATGGATCGAGACAAGAGGCGCAAGTCTCCTGTAAAGATCTATGTGGCTATGAAACGCAACACAACCAGACGTTCAAGTGGGACAGGCTAATGCTGCGGCCTTTATGGTTGTTTGAGTGGTAGAAGGCTCTTATTGATATGTTTATTTCTATCAAAGCACCGTCCGCCCCTTAACTCTCCATTATACAAACTTGTGATAGCTGCAATAAAAAAAAGCTATCAATGGCCCGATTTTTTTGTGATACCATAATACGATATCACAACCTGAGCCAACCTTGTGATTTCTGCTATATATCTGTAATCCCAACAGCCAGGTTAAAAGTTGTGATATCAAAAGAAATGCCATTTTTTTCTGGAATGGCGAAACCGACCTGGCTTACCAGGAATGGCGACACGCAACCCTTCCTTGGGGTTAACACACCATATTTAGCCCACTGTTCCAGCCGGGGCTTCACCCGCTGCCCATATAAGGGTATTTAATTATCAATGAACAAAATTAATCATTCTTGAAATTATTCGGCAGGAATTTGGGTTTTTTTGTGAGTTTTTTCGTTTTTTCTGCGACCATGCACACAAGCCTGGATTCTCGCCCCTTCCATAATATTAATTTGTTTCTGAAAAACCTGACAACCCTGGCGGCTTTGTCGGGTCTCCACACCAAGCCACGCTTATGGCCATGCTCTAAGTCGTCCAAATGCCGTTGACATGCCAGCTTTACCCATTTGCAGGCTAAAATATCGCCGTTTAGGACTGAATTTGCGTATTTTTTAGCTGGATCTGTCATCTGTTTGGGTTTCCGGCCTTGTACAAGTCTGGGCAGTTTGTTTTTACCCATTCCATTAACTCAGCTAAATCAACCTCCGTTGAATCATATCCGCCCGAATTTAAAGCCCTAACTACCGGTCGTCCATTTTTGAACGCATAGGTAAGCATTACGGGCATCCCTTCACAATACTCGCTTACACCGTCCATCTCAATTTCAATAGCCATTGTTGCCCCCCTAAAATTCATCTGCCGGATCGTTCTTCCCCGCAGGATTGCCCCGCACCCGATCCGATGTTAAACCCGACATGCCCAATGGCCCAGCATGTTCAAGCGTGGCTTTCGCAAAATCCCTATAAACCTGAATAGCAGGATTCTTCTTGAAACTACGCTCCCCCTTTATAAGCAAATCGGTGTCATCAGACTGTAATTCATCAAACGCCTTGTTTCTCAACGATAAATTTTGGCACCAACCATCAAATGTACCTTGATATATCAGCTTTGATTTGCCCAAACGGTAAAGTTCATCAACCACATCTTTGACATAGCGCTTCAGATCACCGCGCAAATACGTGGGTATTTTATAGCGATACACATCGCTTTCCATCTCTTTTTCACCCAAATCACGCTTACCCGCATTCCCGGTCAATACCTTCTCGTCCCTTGATTTTGCTGGCCTTGCCAATTTCTACCCCCCGTTTTGTTGTGAC
>JAFCZV010000297.1 GCA_019314155.1 Deltaproteobacteria bacterium | reverse complement strand
GCACCCGATCTTATAAAATTGGCCGCGAAATAGCTCGCTATTCCTGTGGTTTTGCTCTCTCGGATCAGCCAAACCTGAACCAAATCTGAGCGCCAATTCTGCGAAGTTATTTTTGCGCGAGCCCTAAGGAATGTCTTCATATCCTTTTACCAGGACTGCCCTCGGTTTGGCACCGTCCGAGGGGCCCACAATCCCTTCTTCCTCCATCATTTCGATAATACGGGCCGCTCGATTATAGCCGATACGCAAATGCCGCTGAATCATGGATATGGATGCCTGTCCACTTTTTGTAATGAGTGCCATGGCATCGTCATATCTTTCGTCATATTCTTTTTCACCGGAATCTTCCGTTTCCTTTGGCGACGCTTTGACAATGGTCTTGTCGTATTCCGGTGTTTCCTGTTTCTTCAAAAAATCGATGATCCTTCCAAGCTCCGATTCTGAAAGGTATGCCCCATGAATGCGCTGGAGTTTAGAGGTGCCCGGCGGCAGAAAAAGCATGTCCCCGTTTCCTAAAAGGTTTTCAGCACCGTTCGTATCGATGATGGTTCTGGAATCGGTCTTGGAAGAAACCTGGAAAGTAAGACGGGTGGGGAAATTGGCCTTAATGATCCCGGTCAGCACGTCTACAGAAGGCCGCTGGGTGGCAAGTATCAAATGGATGCCGGCGGCTCTGGCCATCTGGGCAAGGCGTGTCAAGGCGACTTCCACGTTCCTTGATGCGGCTAACATAAGATCGGCAAGCTCATCGATGACAATAACGATATACGGTAGTTTCTCCAAGTCCTTTCCTTCGGGGGTATGACGCTCCTTTTCGATCTTATGATTATACTGTCTTATGTGTCTGGCTTTATTTTCAGACAGAAGTTCATACCTTCTTTCCATTTCACGTACGGCCCAGAAGAGGGCATTGGTGGCTTTTTTAATGTCTGCTACCACCGGCGTAATGAGGTGCGGTATTCCGTCGTAATTGGAAAGTTCAATTCTTTTGGGATCGACCATAATCAGCTTTACATCATCGGGGGTCGATTTGTACAGCAGGCTGCAGATCATGGCATTCAGGGCTACGCTCTTGCCGCTTCCTGTTGCGCCGGCAATGAGTAGATGCGGCATCTTGTCGAGCTCTGTAACAAAAGGGTTTCCGATGATGTCCCTGCCGAGACAGATGGTCAGTTTTGACTTCGATTTTTGAAAGACGTTCGAGGCGACAACCCCTTTGAATCTTACAATCTCTCTGGAGGTGTTGGGGAGTTCAATCCCGATGACGGCTTTTCCAGGGATCGGGGCCACAATTCTAATGCTTATGGCTCTGAGCGCCAGGGAAAGGTCATCCGTAAGATTTACGATTTTGTTTATTTTAATCCCTGGAGCAGGTTCATATTCAAAGGTTGTGATGATGGGGCCGGGGGATATGGCAACTACCTTTCCTTGGACATTAAAGTCTTCGAGCTTTTTTTCAAGGAGTTTCGACTGCATCTTTAAATTTTCATCATCGGCGGAAGAAAGTATCTCCTCAAAATCGTCTAAAAGATTGATCGAAGGCAGCTGAAATCCTTTTCCGGCATGCATGAAATCAAACACTTCCTGCCGTGGAACAGGAGTTTCCTTGATGGGCCGGGGTTTGGGAGTTTTGATTTTTATTTTCTGTTCCTTCTTGACTTTCTTAACTTTTTTTGCGCCGGAATGTTTTTTCGATTTTTCCCGTTGTTCTTTCCATTTTATGAATAATGTTCGCAGCCGATCTGCTGAAAAAATACCTGTTTGCCAACATCGTTTGGCAAACTTTATCAAAGAAAAACCGGTGGCCAGAATCAGACCGATGATCCATAAAAGTGTCAGGATAACGGCTCCGCCCAGGATATTGGAATATTTTACGAAAAATGATTTTAAAGGGATTCCGATGAGGCCGCCGGAAGAAAATTTGCTGCCAAGAATAACAATATGGTTGTGTTTAAGTGCCAGTAAACTTCCCGTTGTGATCATCAGAATAACACCACCGGCAAGGGTCGAAATGATTGCCTTTCGGGAATGGTTGCCGAAAAAATGGATACTGGTAAGAAGTAGTAGAATCGGGACCCAGAAGGCACCGAGCCCGAACAGTCCTATGAGGATGCCCGCCAGATGGGCGCCAAATAAACCAAAAAAGTTGTGGATCTGACCCGCAGCTCTGGCATTATTTATCGAAGGATCAGCCGGACTGTATGACAGAAGACTGATCAGCGTAAAAATAACGAGAAAAAATAGTAAAATTCCTGTGATTTCTTTGCGCATTTGAACCCATCTCAATGGTCGATGTTTAGACTTCCAGAATAAACGGGAGTATAACGGGTCGACGATTTATGGTAAAGGAAAAATATTTTCTCAGGGCTTTTTGTATTTTTGATCGGATTTTGGCCGCCCGATCCTGGACTTCAGGGTTCACTTCTTCGACAATTTCCAGGACAACACATTTTGCGTCTTCCAAAAGGTGGCCCGTTTCCGTTTCAAACACAAAGCCGCGAGAAACGATTTCAGGTCCGTATACCACAATACCGGTCTCTTCATCAAAGACCATGTTAACTACAACCAGGCCGTGTTCCGATAGGTTTCGTCTTTCCTTGAGCACGCGCCTTCCCACATCTCCGACACCTTTGCCGTCAATGAGTACCCGGCCTGTCCAAACATTGTCTTGAATTCTTCCGCCATTTTCGTCAAATTCTATGATCTGTCCATTCTCCGCAAGAAGAATGTTTTCCTCGGAAATGCCGACCTGCTTTGCCAGACGTGAATGGAGAACCAGATGCCGGAATTCTCCGTGGATTGGAATAAAATATTTGGGCCGGGTGAGATTGATCATAAGCTTTAACTCTTCCTGAAAAGCATGGCCCGATACGTGAATTTTCGATATTTTCTCATAAATAACATCGGCACCTCGCCGATAAAGGTCGTTAATAATCTTGGTGATGGCTTTTTCGTTACCGGGTATAAATTTTGAAGAAAGGATAACCGTATCTTCTTTTTTGATCTTTATCTGCTTGTGGGTACCTGATGCCATACGAGCAAGTGCCGCCATAGGCTCTCCCTGACTGCCCGTCGTTATGATAACGATTTCTTCATCCTGAAAATCATTGACCTGTTCGATATGGAATTCCATCTCTTCAGGGATGCGTATGTATCCAAGATCTTTTGCAATATTTACACTCGTTTCTATACTTCTGCCGTTAAAAACGACTTTCCGGTTGATGGCCTGTGCGATATCAATAACCTGCTGGATTCGGGTAATGCTGGAGGCAAAAAGACCTATAATGATTCGCCCGGTTCTACCTGATGAAATTCGTTTCAGGGTGTTTCCAACCTCCTCATCGGAGATTGTATATCCTTCCTTTTCTACATTCGTGGAATCCGATAGAAGCGCAAGAACCCCTTTTTCGCCATACTGGGCAAACTTGTTTACGTCGGTTATCATGCCGTCAACAGACGTGTGGCTGATCTTAAAATCGCCGGTATGAACGACGAGCCCTATGGGTGTTTTAATGGCAAT
>JAFCZV010000030.1 GCA_019314155.1 Deltaproteobacteria bacterium | reverse complement strand
TTACATTAGATTGTAGCTCCCTTTTCATTTCTCAAATTCTGATACCCAACACTATACCCAACACTATACCCAACACTATACCCAACAAACCCAATAAAAATCAGGGTAAAAAGAAATATTTTCTGCCAATAAAAAACCCGGAATCCAAGAAGAGGAAACCGGGTTTTTCTGTCTTTAGGTACGGTTTTTAATCAGGATGACGTATATTATTGCCTACATCTTGGGAAAGAAAAGGCGGGTTAGTTGGATTTTATGTTTTAAGATATTAAATTCTGGATAGTTATTGTCTTCATATTTTTTCCAGACAAAATTTGTAATGAAATGAACAAGCTGTAAATTTAATACCTTATGGCTCTCTTGTGGTTTATTCTCGATGATTGTTTTTGAATTGAAATCGAACATAAGCTGGGTTTGCAAATAGTCTACAAGACTGTTCCCGCTTTGCACCTTGATAGATCGTTTGTCTGGAATGAACGTTATATGAGGTTCATCCTTGATTCTATCAAGCAGGACCAGGCTTATCATATAATTATAAAGTTTGTTAGCATCCCTCCTGATATGGTCCTCAACGTTTTTCTTATAGACAGTAATGGCGAACGCTTCGATACTTGGATGGTCGGTCAAAAGGGTAAAGATCTTATTTGCAAGAAACAATCTGTCCTTTGAAGTCAGTTCAGGACCTTTTAATTCTCTCGATGTAGGCTGTTTTTTCCGTTGATACAGCTTTTTTATTATTCTTTTGGGTAGGTGGGATAATTCTTTAGGGAGAAGCAGGAAGGCAATGGTCAAATGACGGCTTGACCCACCGTATCTATATGGCTTATCAAAATTGAACCCAAGATCTCCGCTTTCATCAAGATATAAATTCATATTAAACTCAATAAAAGAAAAAAAGCGGACCCTGAGGCCGGCATATTTACAATATGCTTATGATACCCTTTCAGGCGTCACGGTTATCCCAGGATTTACCCGCTTCAGTAATATTTTCAGCATTTCTCTCTCAAATGTCAAGTAATTAATTAATATGTGCTTAATATTAACTTAACTTAACCAAAATACCTCGGTTTTTGAACGCGTCACATCTAACTCCATTTCGGTCGAATTGTTACCATTTGCTACCCAAGCGGGAAGCCTAAAACTACGGTTTTGGAATGCGTCACAGCTGTATCCAACCTGCAATTTAATTTTATGGTCTATACTTTAAACATATTTCCTAAGCCGTCTCTCTCTTATGTGTGGCGGTTCTTTTCATAAAGTCGGACAATACGTTCGATGAATCGATCAACCGATCCGATCGATCGCGAACAGCATTCTGGAGTATCCCGAACAAAAAAAACAATTTGAAAGCGGCGCTGGTAACCTGTAAACCGTCGGCAAAGTTAATATCTCATGAGGGAATGAGGAGGAGCTATGCCGACAAAGAGGTTGACCATGCGCAAAATCAGAGAAATTTTACGGTTAAGGTACGATTGCAAACTCACCTATGGGAAAATAGCCACAAGCTGCGGTATCGGCCGAACGACGGTATCCGACTATTTGAACCGTTTTGAGGCCTCCCCCTTAGTCTGGCCGCTTCCTTCGGATATCGATGATACCCAACTGGAACAGCAGCTGTTTCCATCTATTCAAATCAATTATTCCACCAAAAGAGCCCGTCTCGACAGGCAGTACATTCATGGCGAACTGCGCCGTAAAGGCGTCACACTGGCTTGGGATCGGACCATGCTAAGTATCTGAAAAACTATAAAAAGAGCTCTAAAAATAGCCGTTTTTTGGTCTTAAACATACCATTTTGGGTGCAAAATAACAGGTCTAAGGATTTTTTTAAAATACTATTTAGTTTAAAAGATCCTTTTGAATAAACAAATATTGAAAATTGAAGGCAGACATCAATCATACTCTTGACATAAGAAAGATGATGATTATTTTTCCTCCGACAAAGAAAACCTGAAGCCACATAACCAATTGTATTAAAAACATTTTACGGTCTTCACTTTTTCTTTGAATATCTTTTTATGATAGGGGTGAAAATGAAAAATAATTGGGAAACTATGTCAAATATTTGTTGTCATGAATGCGGCCATTTATTGGCGGATAGTAAGGATGCTTGCACATTTTGCAGTGAACTTCAAATGTATGGTTATAAGGATTTAGAATCGATGGATCAAAATGACAATTACATTTCGTTTGACGACGAAATACACTTGGGTGATATTAATTATAATGATGAACTATAGATTCAAATGATTGACGGGGGCAATTATTAAAGAAAACGAACGATCAGTCATCAGGCAAATATTTTATCCCTTCAAATTTTCCTTAAATTTAACCTCCAGAAAATTTTACGGTATATCCCTGCTTTTTGATCTCTTTCAGAAGAGTCTCTCTGTGGTCACCTTGAATAATTATAATCCCGTCTTTTACAGTGCCACCAGAACCACAGAAACGTTTCAATGTTTTAGCAAATTGTTTTAGTTTTTTATCATCAAGCGGGATGCCAAAAACAGCCGTAACTGTTTTTCCCTTCCGGCCTTTGACCTCCCTTCTAATTTTTACAATTCCATCATTGGGATATATTGATTGTTTCTTAACGGTTTTTTTCTTTTTGCAAGTGCATTTCGTAGTTGGATGTCCGCAGGAAGGGCAAATTCGGCCTGACTCTGTTGAATAAACCAAACGGTTATTATCCATTAATCCTCTCTTAACTTACCAGAACACCTAAATGTAACAATCCTTCTTTGTTCAAGCATCAAAGCGCGTTTGGGTCGAAACGCCTTCCGAACCGCAAGCCGAACACCATTTTCAGCATAAAGAAAAAAACATCACACAACAAAGCCGAAACCATGCCCAACCCCAATCCGCAGATGATGGCGTCTGTGTTCAACGGCACTGTCGCTGAATATTCCGATACCGTTTCTTTTAAGACTGCACGGTCAGATTTGAATGCAACATGAAATATTTTGCTGAAGAGATTTGTGTTCAGAGCTTTAAGTTCTGATGAGAATGTCTGTATTCTGGAATGGATTTCCTTTATGGGGCTGGCTTCTGATTGAAATACAGGATCGTCACTGGTTTCGTGTCGTTCGATCAACGCTTTAACGCTACCCCCATGAAACTTATCTGCAGTGGCCTGGAAGCCGCTAAAATTTTCTGCTGCTTCAAGATAGTGTGCGCTAACTTTCTGGGTGTACTGATCGATAAAATTGGGGACTTGAACCCCAAAAAGGATGCCCGCGGTAAACACCAATCGGATTGTGTATTCTTTGAGAAGTCTCATACTATATCTCATGTTACATTTTGATTTTTCCGCCGCTCCATCATTCTTTAAACTTTAACTTTAAAAAGCCGTCCTCTACCTTAATGTCCTCAACCCCTTCTGAGAAAGTTTTCCAGAAACCGGTGCGATCACCAAATTCTTCAACCAGATCTATGTTCTTTATTCCACCCATCCAGGCATTGGGTATGGGCAGGCCCATTATGGTAATGCCTTTCAGGATGACCACGGGCTTGCCCTTATCGTATGAAAAAACTACGCCGGCTTTGACACGGAGGGTTTTGCCTCCAAATATGGGAAAATCGTCATCAAGGGGCAGCAGAAGCTTTGCACTAACAAGATCGTCCGACAAATCGATGGCCAGTTTTCTTGCAAGATCCGTATTCTTAGCCAGCAGTGCATTGAGCTCTTTTTCCATGAAAACAATCTCTCTTTTTAGGCCTTTTTCACTGTAAGGTTCCGGTTCAAGCGGGGCATCAGGAGCAGTTCGGTTTGTTTTGGATGCCGTATTGGAGCTATGGTTTTTCGGTGAAGTAACACCGGCCCCTATTGAATCAAGGTTTTCTAATTTAGCAGTCAAGACTTTCTCTTCGTGAGGGTTCAGGGTTACGGGCTTGAACTCGGACGGGAAAAGGAAAGTTTTGAGCACCAAGACGGTCACAGCAGCGGTAATAATGGCACCAATTATCAATAACCCAAAAACATGCAAATACCCAAATCGCTTTTTGGATATTTTTTCAGCAAAAGTATGGTTATTTTCCCCCATGGTCTCCTTTAAGATAAGGTAATAAAGGATTGAAAAAAAATGCTCGGAAAAATTGAATGAAAAGAAGGAACGCTTATTCGATGGGCTCCGGACCGGACCATGACAAGTTTTTTTTAAAATAACAAGGGCATTCCAGTATAACTCCATGGAATGCCCTCTTTTAACTTAAAAACAATCTATGTTGTGGTAACATTAACGGCAGCCGGACCTTTTTGGCCCTGCTCAATGTCAAAGGTAACCCGATCGCCTTCATAAAGGGTCTTGAACCCGGTTGCATTGATTCCTGAATGATGAACAAATACATCCGGCCCATCTTCCTGCTCAATGAAGCCGTAGCCTTTGCTGCTGTTAAACCATTTTACAATTCCATTAGCCATAATGACATCCTCCTTTCAAAAATTTCTCATAGTTCCAAACTGGAGGCTGCCAATTTGACAAATCGATCTTTCCTTCAGAACGAAACTGGCCTGCCAATTAAGGACGGGCCCTTATTGATTGTTCGGAGAATAACATCTTTTTGAAAAAAATCAAGCGGATTTTATAAATACCGGCCATATTGTAAAGCTAACCTCGACTCCTACTAAAGGACGGGCTTGAGAGGCCCATGCCGGTCCAAAATAGAATCTTGTATTGATAAATTATTGGTATTGATATATCTTATTAAAAATCAAATAATTAAAGGATATTGTGATCACAGTGCTTATTGTTGAAATTTAAGGCCCAAAAGCCGTAGTGAAACTAAAGGAAATGAAGATGGTCAAAAAAGTTAGGTTTTTTTCTGAAGATTATGAAATAGAAGGGCTCCTCAACAAAAAGGATAAAAAAAAGGGCGTAGTCGTTACGCATCCACATCCCCTTTACGGAGGAGATATGTATAACCTGGTAGTTGAAACCATCGTGCATGTTTATAACATTAAGGGATATTCAACATTAAAGTTCAATTTCAGAGGGGTTGGAGGAAGTCAGGGAACATATGACGATGGCCACGGTGAACAAAAAGATGTGCTGGCCGCCCTCTCATTTCTTGGGGATATGGGAATCGAACAAATAGATCTGACCGGCTATTCGTTTGGCGCCTGGGTGAATGCCCATGCCGTTCAGAAAGATGTTTCGGTGAAACATATGGTCATGGTTTCACCTCCGGCGGGATTTATGGATTTTTCCACCATAGGCCCAATGGAGCGCCTCAAGTTGGTTGTCACCGGAAGCCGGGATGATATCGCACCTGCGGATGTTGTAAAACAAATGTGTTCCGTATGGAATCCCAACGCCCGTTTTGAAGTCATCGACGGTGCGGATCATTTTTATGGCGGATACCTGAATCAGCTGGAAGCGGTTTTGATTTCTATTTGATTTCCATCCATAAATGTCCTCTTTATTCGGATCTGTATTCTCTCTCCGAGGCGTAGACTCTCCGAGCCGGAGGCCGCGGGTTTTCGGCTGCGGGGTTCAGGTCATGGAGCCCACATTATTTTGAGTCGGATCTTGACAAAGGTCCAAAAAGTACCACTTTGTATCAAAGGAACCTGGCAAGTTCGATGCTGTCGACACTTGTTGCCATTATGATTTTCAATACTCCACCCGCTTGTCGGAGTACCGTGGAGATCCCGTTTCTGCGGGGCGCTTCATTGAAGGTGGCGATTCTATGACTGAACATACCATAACATTACCTGTCACAGGAATGACCTGTGTAAATTGTGCAATGAACATCGAAAGGAGTGTAAAGAAGCTGGAGGGTGTTCATAATGTGAACGTCAATTTCGCAGCGGAACGGACAGTGGTCGATTTTGATCCCAAAAAGCTCCGTGTGAGAGATGTTGTGGAAAATATTCACAGTTCGGGTTTTACTGTCCCCACCACAAAGACAGAACTTCCCGTAACCGGAATGACCTGCGCCAACTGTGCCGCGAACATCGAGAGAGCCTTAAGCAAACGCGTAGCGGGTATTGTCAATGCTGCTGTGAACTTTGCCACAGAGCGGGTTACCGTTGAATACATTCCCGCTGTTTCCAGCCTTGAGGACATCGTATGGGCCATTGAAAAGGCCGGCTATGGTGCAATACTTCCGGACGAAGCACTGGAAGTGGAAGACGCGGAGCAGGTTGCACGTCATGCCGAGATTAAAGACCAGACCCGCAAGTTTGCAGTTGGTGTGATTTTTGCGCTCCCGCTGTTCGTATTGAGCATGATGCGTGATTTCAACCTGATCGGTCTTTGGAGTCATGCGACTTGGGTGAACTGGTTCTTCTTTGTTCTCGCCACCCCGGTCCAGTTTTATACCGGATGGGACTATTACGTGGGTGGGTACAAGAGCCTGAAAAATAAAAGCGCGAACATGGATGTCCTCGTGGCCATGGGATCGTCAATTGCGTATTTTTATTCAATCGCTGTTTTGCTTTTCCCTTCTCTGGGCGAACATGTATATTTTGAAACTTCGGCGGTCATTATTACCCTGATCAAGCTTGGGAAAATGCTCGAAGCGCGCACCAAAGGGAAAACCGGCGGAGCCATCCGAAAGTTGATAGGGCTTCAGCCCAAAACCGCAACGATCCTGGAAAACGGCACGGAAAATGAGATAGCGTTAAATCGGGTGAGGGCAGGGGATACGGTTATCGTTCGGCCTGGTGAGCGGATTCCTGTGGACGGTATCGTTGTCGAAGGGGAATCAGCGGTGGATGAATCGATGCTCAGCGGCGAACCGCTACCGATTGACAAGTTTCCGGATGACCGTGTGGTGGGGGGAACCATCAACGGCGAAGGTCTATTGAAATTTAAAGCCACCCGTGTGGGCAAGGAGACCGCTCTGGCCCAGATCATCAAACTGGTTCAGGAAGCCCAAGGGAGCAAGGCCCCCATACAGGCCATTGCAGATCGAGTGGCGGCCATCTTTGTCCCTGCGGTCATTGTCATTGCGTTTGCAACTTTTGGGTTGTGGTGGGGAATCACCGGGGAGTTTGTACCGGCCATAATACGACTGGTGGCGGTGCTCGTTATTGCATGTCCGTGTGCCTTGGGACTGGCTACGCCTACGGCCATCATGGCAGGTACCGGAAAAGGGGCTGAAAAAGGGATTTTGTTTAAGAAAAGCGAGTCCCTTGAGATGGCGACAAAACTCGACACGGTTGTACTCGATAAAACCGGAACTATCACAATGGGTAAACCGGCCGTGGTGGACATTATCCCTTTAGATTCCGGTTTCGCCAGCGAAGATCAGCTTCTGAAACTTGCGGCTTCGGTGGAAAAAGGTTCGGAACATCCCCTGGGGAAAGCGATAGTCAATGAAGCGCAAACAAGAGGGATCGATCTCTGGGAGCCTGAAAATTTCAAGGCATCCGGCGGTTTGGGGGTTGAAGCCAGGATAGAAGGGGAATTTGTAAAAATGGGGAAGCCAAAATGGTTCATCGACACCGGGACCGATATTGAAAAAGCAAATGATGAAATCCATCGGCTCCAGTCCCAAGGAAAGACGGTTATGGCTCTGGTGAAAGAGAATGTGTTGTGCGGCCTTGTGGCGGTATCGGACACCTTGAAGCCTGAGTCGAAAACTGCCATAGAACAGCTCCATGACCAGAATCTTAAGGTGGTCATGCTGACCGGAGATAACTTCCAGACCGCTCAAGCGATTGCTTCAAAAGTCAGCATTGATGAGGTTTTTGCAGAAGTCCGTCCTGAAGAAAAATCATCCAAGATCAAAGAACTTCAGAAAAATGGAGAAAAAATCGGAATGGTGGGGGATGGGATTAATGACGCCCCGGCCCTTGCTCAGGCGGACGTCGGTCTGGCCATTGGAACCGGGACGGATGTGGCCATTGAAACGGCGGATGTTATTCTGTCCAGCGGAAGCTTAAACGGCGTGTTTCGAGCCATCAAAATCAGCCGGGCCACCATGTCCACCATCAAACAGAATCTGTTTTTCGCTTTTATTTATAACATTGTGCTCATTCCCGTTGCCGCGGGAATTTTGGCACCGTTGGATTTTGCACCGCTCTTTTTAAAACAGCTCAATCCGATATTGGCGGCCCTGGCAATGTCTTTCAGCAGCATCTCTGTGGTTTCAAACAGTCTTCGTCTGTATAAGGCCAACATCGAATAGAATAGCCCAAACCATCCGGGAAAACGTTCGGCATTCCTCAAAACATTCTATGCACTGTCTTTTCGATGACGGTCAAGCTGGATAACAGACCGTTAATTAAAAGTGCAGCGGAGTTTCCGTCTCTTCGCGGCGGAGGTGATCTTCATTATAATAGATTGAAATTTTGGGAGACGCATCAATTTTGATCCAATATTTCACGGATTTTATTGGCCAATTTCTGGGGAGAAAACGGCTTTTCAATAAAATTCAATTCTGCCGCTGATAAATCTTGATGCGATATGGTCTGATCCATATATCCTGACATGAAAAGAACCTTGATGTCAGGCTGTTGTGATTGCAGGCGTTCCGCCAGCATCCTGCCGCCCATACCCGGCATTATCACATCGGTGACCAAAAGATGTATCGGTTTCTCGTTCTCAGCAATGACTTTTAAAGCCTCTTCGCCATTCGGTGCTTCCTGGACCTGGTAGCCATATTTTTCGAGAATGTTGCAGACCAACTTTCGGAGCGAATGATCGTCTTCCACAACCAAGACGCTCTCCGAACCTGGAGACACTTCATGGGAAGGCATTGTTTTCGGTTCTGTGCTGCCCTCCACTGCCGGCAGGTAGATCTCAAAAGTCGTGCCGCGTCCCTTTTCACTGTCGACTTGAATGAAGCCTCCATTTTGTTTAACGATACCGTACACTGTCGACATTCCCAAGCCGGTACCTTTGCCGATCTCTTTGGTGGTAAAGAACGGCTCAAAAATATGAGTCTGGGTTTCTTCGTCCATCCCGACACCGTTATCTCTTATGGACAGTTTTATATAAGGCCCGGGCTCCTTGTCGATTAGAGGCCTTTGAAAGTGCTTTTCATTTAATTCCAGATTTTCTGTTTCAATGGTGAGCGTGCCGCCTGAAGGCATGGCATCTCTGGCGTTGGCAGCCAGGTTGAAAACCACCTGCTCAATCTGGGTCGGGTCTATATTAACAGACTGCAAATCTGGTGCATAATTCATTTTTAACTCGATATGCTCTTCAATCATACGGACAAGCATCTTCTTAATATCTGAAATGATTTCATTTAAATTCAGGATTCGGGGCTGAATGATCTGTTTTCGGCTGAAGATAAGAAGCTGGCGTGTCAATGCAGCAGCGCGCTGTCCGGCATTTTTAATCTCTTCTATCTCTTCGTGAAGGGGGTCATCCAGGTCGATTTTTGCCAGCGCCAATTCAGAGTTTCCAAGAATGCTGGTCAGCAGGTTGTTGAAATCATGAGCAACGCCGCCTGCCAGCGTACCGATGGCTTCCATCTTTTGGGCTTGTTGAAGTTGTGTTTCAAGTTTTTTTCTATCGGCTAAGTCGATGAAGCTTTCGAGCAGATACTCTCGTTTTCCTAACATGAAACGGCTTACTGTTCTCAGAATGGGAATTTTATCTCCGTTTTCAAGAACCAGGACACTCTCTGAATTTTCTATCCTTTCACCCTGGTCTGTAACTGGACAGGCCCCCTCTTCTGAAGGGCAGATAAAACGATAACACCTGGAGCCGATAATCTGTTCTTTGGGAAGGGCTAACAACCGAGCGGCGAAAGGATTCACATCCGTGATTTTGTGGGTTTCCATGTCTATGGTAACAACCCCTACCGGTATAGAATCGAGTATGGTTCGTAACCGGTTTTCACTGTCTCGTAAAGCTTTTGTCCGTTCTCCGACTAAATGCTCCAGATTTTCTTGGTACCTTCGATTTTCTTCTTCAAGTCGTCTTTTATCTTCTTCAAGGGTTTTGATATTCAGTGCATTTCTAACTATTTTCAGAACCACGTCCTTGGAAATTGGTTTGAATAAATAGTCGAATGCCCCGGACCGTAAAGATTCAGCGGCGGTCTCCACAGTCGGCTCACCGGTCATCATGATGACCTTGACGTAGGGTGCCACCTCCCGTATGGCCTTGAGCAGATCCACTCCGGTAACACGGGGAAGGATAATATCGGAAACCACCACATCGAATTCGATCTGCCGCAATAATTTTATTGCGGCATCAGCATTCTCGGCAACATGGACCTCATATCCATCTTCTTTGAGAAATTCCTTCAGCGTTATCCGTATGCCCTGTTCGTCATCAACAACCAGCATTTTCCCCATAATCTATCTTCTCCATCGGAGTTGCCGGTATGCTTGTTTTCCAGACTCCAGCCGTTGTTCATTGATATATCGATATGAAGCTTCAATTGACTTGAGGCAAGTAAATGATTTGTAGCACAATTGAAGTGTAAAAACAAAAGAAAACGGTACGATAAATATTGGGTTACTGCGAAACAAGGTGCTTCTCACAATCCCTCCAGAGGTGGACAATCCCTCCATGCGGATAAACATATCACCTTTCAGAAAACACACGACGACAATCCTTATATTAAAATCTCAGCAAACCGGGTTTCTTGAACAATAGATTGAATACGACCTTTCAGGTCGTGTCAATTCTTATAGGTTATGAAGGTTTCCCATAAGCATCGAGATTAGATGCCTTTCGATATTTCTTCCATGACTTATCGAATGCTTTTAATTCATTATCATCTCTGGAAACCAAGCCCTTTGGGCATCACCCGCGGCCATTAAAATAAATTTCCCTCAATATCTATTCAAGTTCATAACAAAAAACTGAGGGGCGTGGAAACGCGTCAGCATTTTTACATCCCTCTCAAGTGATAGGTTCGCAGTTGCTATCTATTTAATGAGCAAGGAACTCAATGGGATCGAAGATTTTCAGCGCGGACCCGGTAAAGTCCTTCGTATTTCTGGTGATAACAGAATCAGCACCGGCCATTTGACCGGCTTCGTCTAACACCGCGTCTTCGAAATCCTGAATTTTGCTTGCAAGCGCACGTTCGATCACAAGCCTATTCACGGTGGCAATTTCAAAAAGGCTGATAAGTTTGCGCAGGGCAGTCCTCGCTTTGGATACAGGAAGGGACTGGATGAGCAGATAGTCTATCGTTGTAATGGTAGTAGCACAAAGCAAAGCGTCGAGGCGAGACTCCTCGACAAGACAAAATACACCCAAGGCAGATTCTACAAA
Source organism: Deltaproteobacteria bacterium (assembly GCA_019314155.1). Taxonomy (GTDB): domain Bacteria; phylum Desulfobacterota; class Desulfobacteria; order Desulfobacterales; family UBA11574; genus JAAXQD01. The sequence continues at coordinate 455 of JAFCZV010000030.1, read as the reverse complement.
AGGCTCCCGATCAAGCAGAACATCAAGCACGACATTGGTATCAACAATCACTCTCAAAGGTATTTCTCCCGAAGATGCTCCTTGTAGCCATCCTCCGAGACTTTGTGACCCTTCAAAATCCCAAGGAGCGATGCCGTGGTCGGCGGGAGAAGCATTTCTGATTCCGGTCGAGAACCAATCGCCTCGATGAATTCAGCCACCATCCGGGATACTGATTTACCCCTGCGTTTTGCCTCGATTTTGGCCTTTCGCACAATGGCTTCGTCCATTCGTAATGTAAGCTTTGTATTCATGACGTACAATATATTAGCTTGTGTACGTCAAAGTCAAGTTTTTTCTGCGAACGATTAAGCTGTACGGCGAGGGAACCGAGTCCGCACCAGCGACAGGTTCGGCATTTTACCTTCTTGCAAAGAGGTTGATTCGACGGAAAGTTTCAAAGCATTGTCCATCAG
>JAFCZV010000296.1 GCA_019314155.1 Deltaproteobacteria bacterium | reverse complement strand
TCTTTTTTGACAGCCGGTTTAATAATTCTTCAGCGACCACATCAGCAGGTTGTCTAGAATATAACTCTGCTATGTCTTTAAAGGTTTCTTTTAGACCCACAAAGCCAACTTTGCGTTTACCGATTTTTATCTGGGTTACATCAGATTCCGTCATGGTTAAATAATATTCTCCAGTTTCTTACTCCGATATAGCTAAAAAGTGATGATTTCCAACAGAAATCAACGGTGGCGTTATCTTGCTAAAACCAAAGGTCAAAGCATCTCAATTTCCAGTACATATATCGCATTTGTTACAAAAATGCAAAAAGGCAAACCCATCGAAATAGATTTGCCTTAGTTGAAAAACGATATCACAGGTTCTGAACCCACTGTTAAGATTTTGGATACATAGCAGAAATCACAAGTCTTGAGTTGATGATTTCGAAAAGAAACCTTAAATATTTTGAACTTTGATTTTTCAAGGTTAAAGGGAGAAGTCACAACTTTTTGAAGAGAATTTTAGAATTGACACATATACAATATCTTGTGGTGCTTGCCTATAGTTTTATTGGTGAAAAAAAAAGAATTTTTATTGCGATGTATGTTTGAAAGCTAAAAAAATCCAAATGACTCAAATATTGAAGGTTTCAATCACATATCCATAGTTCGCTTCTTTTACAGATATCATCGTGCGACACAGAATATCTTGATTGTACAAACCCGGTGATCGATAGCAGTACTCACAAGGTTAGCTCAGGTTGTGATATCGTATTATGGTATCACAAAAAAATCAGGCCCTTGATATTTGGATTCTATTGCAGGTATAACCACACCTCAAAGTTTTTAATTCCGCAGGAATCAATGTTATTATCAAGTATTTTCCGTTTCACATTACGTATTATTGAATTTTGGAAACCAAAAGAAATTTACAATATTGATCGTAGTCAAAATTTTTCTTCTTGTTAGCTGCGCCGTATCACTATCATGGTAATATCATCGGATTGCTCCGCCCCGGCAGTGTGTGCGGCAAGGCTTGTCGTAATGCAGCTAAGCATATCTTCTGCTGATTCAGCCGGAAGATTCAACAGCTGCATGAGCTTATCCTCACCATACAACTCACCGCCAGCATCCCGTGCCTCGGTGATACCGTCGGTGAATGCTACCAGAAACTCGCTAGGATAGATCTCGATGCGCTTTGCTTCGAAAACCATGTCGGGCAACATACCCACTGCTGCACCCGTTGGTTCAAGTGTGGTTCTGATGCCTTTCGGCCCCACAACCGCCACACTCTCATGCCCGCCGTTAATATAAGAGAGCGTTCCATCAGTAGGCTCGATAATGCCCCAAAACAGGGTTGCAAACATATTTGCCTTGCTATGGGTGGAGGCAATGTAGTTGTTCGTGTGGGAAAGGATAATTTCCAAAGCGCGTGTATGATTGAAATCGGTCAACTGTTGCGCCTCTATATCCCGGTGGGAATGATCTCCGACACCTTCATCTAAGAGTTCTGACAGGCCCATGCCATAATGGAGTTCAGAAAAGGCACGAATTAAGCTGCGAAAAAGCCCCATGAAAAGCGCTGCCCCTACGCCTTTATCGCATACATCTGCAATCACAAAGCCCAATCCGCCACTGCCCAAGATAAACGCATCGTAGAAATCGCCGGAAACCTGTCTGGCCGCCTGGAAGTGGGCGACAATTTCCCAACCATCGATGTGGGGCAATGATTCCGGGAAAAAGCTGCTCTGAATTTGACGTCCGATATTGAGTTCTTCCTCCATTCTTTCTTTTTGGGACTCTATAATTTTGTAAGCCCCCTGCAACTCCAACTCAGCCTGCTTGCGGTCGGTGATGTCTCGATATATGGCTAGTAGGGCCATCGTATTGCCTTCGATAATGATCGGGCCGCCCATTAGTGACACGTCTACCAAAGATTCGTCTTTTCGCCTGCGTACCGTTTCCAAAGCATAAGTTTTTCCACTGGCAGCCGCATGGTCAACGCCCGTGCCTTCCTCCATTCGGTCGGATGGGACTACCAGGGCATTGATATCTTGACCAACGGCCTCTTCCTCAGTGTAACCGAAGAGGCGGGTAAATTCACTGTTGATTCTCTTAATAACGCCGCCGGTGTCCGTTATGGCGATCGCCTCGGGGGAATTTTCGATCAGGCTCTCCAAAAAGGCTTTTTGCAAGCGAATTTCATCTTCGGCCTTCTTTCGTTCGGTCATATCACGGGAGATCCCCCGGAATCCGATGGGTTCGCCATCGGCATCGCGCATCAATGCCGCCGAGGTTTCAGCACATATCTTGGTTCCATCCGGAGCAGTTATGTTCCACAGTATTGATTTGACCGGCTGACCGGTTTCATATATTTTTTTATAAGCTTCAAATAAGGCCTGAGCGTTTTCTTCATCGCAAAATTCGGCAAAGTTTCTGCCTAAAAAATCGTCAGGAGATCCACCAAAAACACTAGCGGCGACATCCGTACCAGCAGTTATATTGCCCGCTAAATCCAGCTCGTAGTACCCGGCCTCAACGCTATCGAGAATTGTGCGGTATTTTATTTCGCTTTGGCGCAAAGCTGCTTCTGCAGTTTTACGGTCGGTGATGTCGTGATAGATGGCAAATTTATCCACGATGTCTCCATCCATAATGATGGGCGCACCCATCAGTGATACATCGACCAGAGAACCGTCTTTGCGCCTGCGTAACGTTTCTATACGATAGGTTTTCCCCCCGACAGAAATGCGATCAATACCCTTGGCTTCCTCCATCCGGTCGGATGGGACTACCAGAGCATTGATATCTTGACCCACGGCCTCTTCCTCGGTGTACCCGAAGAGGCGGGCAAATTCACTGTTGATTCTCTTAATGACGCCGCCGGTGTCCGTTATGGCGATGGCCTCGGAAGAATTTTCCATCAGGCTCTCAAAAAAAGCCTTTTGGAGGCGAATATCCTCTTCAGTCTTCTTGCGTTCGATGACGTCACGGTTCATAATTAGTCCAATCTTTTATCGAGACATTAATTTATTAAAATCTAATGTTGCCCATTTTTAACCCTTGGTTGGTGGTTATGATATGCATCATTTTGCATTTATACGTTTTCTAACAAACGATGAAGATAAGGGATCTGTGCTTCTGTTGCTTGTTCTCCTTGTTCGATGACGTAGGGTATGCTTTTGAGTTTGTAATTAAATATTAGACGTTGAATTGGGCAACAGCCTCATCGACACTATCATAAGTTTTTAATATCTTGGAAAACCCGGACATCTTAAGAACTCTGTCAACACCCGCTTGTGCACCGGCCAGATAAAGATCCCCACCTTGATGACGGGTTTCCTTCAGTGCACCCAAAATGGCCCGCAAACCGGCACTGCTCATAAATTCTACCTCACTGAGGTCGAGTACAAGATGTTTTTTCACACTACTGATCAGTTCAGTCAGGCGGCTGGTAATCTGGTCTGCTGTTAAAGCATCGATGCTGCCGGCAATTGAAACAATATTCATTTGATCCGACTGCTGTACGCTGATATCCATGACCTTTTTCTCCTTTGAGACCCTTCATTTTTT
>JAFCZV010000295.1 GCA_019314155.1 Deltaproteobacteria bacterium | reverse complement strand
CCTGGTTAATAGACCCTGTATTTTCAACGTGTTCCAAAATTTCCATTCTCCCTTCGCCGATGATGATATTGTCATTTTCATCTACAATCCAATGGCTCGATTTTAACTTTATTTTCACCATTTTTCTTTACCAAATAAAAAGGGACTTCTAATTAAGGAAAATATCAGATTCTATTTAATTGTTTTGTCGTAAAAAGTAAATAGTTTCTTCCCAGGCACCTAGCTGATCTGAAACTTATATCCCACACCGGCCACTGTAACAATATATTTCGGTATTTCAATTTCAGATTCAATTTTTTTCCTTAGGCGCTGAACGTGAACATCAACTGCACGGCTGGTCTGATACAGCTGAGAATCACGCCATATCTGTTGCTGGATGAATTCACGGGAGAGGACTTCATTGGGATAAGAAACAAAGAGTTCCAGCAATTCATATTCCGTTTTGGTTAGTTTAACACTCTTTTCGCAGATGGTAACACTTCTCGATTTAAAATTTATGGCAAGATCGTTGTATTCGCAAAAATTCTTTACCAGACTTCTTTCCACTCTTTTTAAAATCGATTTTATTCTTGCTGAAAGCTCTAAAAAATTAAAGGGCTTGACCATATAGTCATCTGCCCCGCATTCAAGCCCCAGCACCTTGTCCGCAACTCCGTCACGAGCAGTGAGCATGATAATCGGAAAATCGAACTCTCTTCGCATGACCTCACAGGCCTTGATGCCGTCGATATCCGGCAAATTTAGATCGAGAATCACCAGGTCCGGCCGACTGGTCTTGGCAATATGAAGGCCGATTCTTCCGTTAAATGCGGTCAACACTTCATAGCCGTCCAGTTCCAGATTTCCTTTCACGGTCTGAACAATATCCTTATCATCATCAACGACCAGAATACGGTATCTGGACTTTTGGGTTCCATCTGCCATGGAAGTTAACCTGTCCCCCTATTCTTCGGCGGAAAACAACACTGAACCTCCGCCTCAGGAAACCTATCTATTATAAAAATAACATATAATTGGCATCCGTTTTTTTTAGGTGCAAGAATTTTTTTATAGGCAAACAAAATCGCAACACCTTTAACACCATACGTACATCATTTTTCATTATCTGTAAAACAACTCTAAACAAGACGATACCTTGTCTTTGCTTAAACCCGATGAATTTGACTCTCCGTATCAAATAAAGTAAGATTGTTTGGCAATTTGGATGTTTACTTTCTCCATGTTTTTTGCCTCCACAACAATACTAATGGCCAACAACGATCAACCCCGACGTAAGAGGTCTTAATTGTGAAAAAATTACGTCTTTCGCTTCAAATGAAATTTCTTTTGAGTATTATCCTGATTATTGTGCCGGTTCTGGGAATCATTTTTACCTGGACAGGCATCCAGAATGAAAAACAGGCCAAAGAACAAGTGCTAACCCAAGCAAGAGTATTATCCAAACAAGTTATCTTAACCAGACAGTGGATCACTGACTGTGGCGGTGTTATGGTGCTCATGGATAGCAAGGGCGCCAAGAATACAACCTGTTTTATTGACGACCGGCTTCAAACTTCCAAAGGATGGTACCAGCGATTTACCCCTGCAATGGTGACAAGAACGCTGTCTCAGTATTCTCTGAAGCAGGACCTGTACCGATTTCGCCTTGCAAGCTTGACGCCGTTGAATCCGGAAAATGCGCCGGATGACTTTGAAAAAAAGGCTTTGAGCAGCTTTAAACAACAAAAGTTGGACGAATTGTTCAGATTCGAAAAACGCGACGGGAAACACTATTTTCAATATATGGTGCCCCTTTATTTAGAAAAAGGATGTCTTGAGTGTCATAAAATGCTGAAAGAATCTTCAAATACCGTCAGGGAGGGATTGAGCATTTTCTTGCCTATAGACCAGATGAGCCTTTCCATTAAAAACAATCACCTTAAGCTGGCTGTTTATGGAACCTGTCTTATTCTGCTGACAATCTCCACCCTTTTTATTCTCATGCGCCGTATGGTTATAAAACCACTCCAGGAAATGGAAAAAATGACCAGTGAAATTGGTCGGGGCAATTTAAATGCAAGGGTAAACATTAACACCGGAGATGAATTCCAAAAACTGGGATTAGCCTTTAACCATATGACTTTAAGACTTTCAACCGGTCGTGACTTTCTGGAAGAAAAAATTGCCCAGGCAACGTTTGAACTTTCCGAAGCCAACCAGGAGCTGAAAACACTGGATCAACTCAAGTCTGATTTTCTGGCCAACATGTCCCATGAGCTCCGATCACCATTAACAGTGATACGCGGAGGTGTCGACTACCTCAATCGCACCATAAAACTGGAAGACAACCGGAATTATCTTGAAATTATCGACAAGAATCTTGCTCGACTTATCCGGCTGGTATCGGATCTTTTTGATTTCACAAAAATCGAGGCAAAGAAAATTGATTGGTCGTTTGAAGAGGAAAACTTGACGGTACTGATCGAAGAAGTCATCGAAATATTAAGTCCCCTGGCTCTGGACAAAAAAATTCCTATTATTTATGAACCTTCCGGCCATATTATTATGAAGTTCGACTTGGAACGGATAGAGCAGGTCCTGGTGAATCTCATGGAAAATGCCATTAAATTTTCTGATCAAAAAACAGAAATACGAATAAACGTTCAACAAGATCCGGAGTCGGTAACCGTTTCAATCAAAGACCATGGAATCGGTATCCCGGAAAAAAATATTGAAACCATATTTGATAAATTCTCAACGGTTCCGTCCGGAAGAGACGGTAAGACCGAAGGAACAGGTCTGGGTCTGGCCATCTGCAAGGCCATTGTCGAAGCCCACGGCGGCAAGATCTGGGTGGAAAGTATAAGAGGCATATCGAGCACTTTTTTCTTCACCCTCCCTAAAGACCATAGTTCAACTTTCCTAACGTATTCAATGAAAAATCATTAGCGGAGGATGATAGATGATTCAAAAACAAGATTGGAAGAAGCCGTTTGTACTGATTCTATTGATTGTGCTGCTGGGCGGTTATTATGAAAAACTGGGCGCTGAAGCCCGAACAATGGCATTGCCGTTGTTAATTTTTATTGCCGCAGGAATTGTCATTGCGCGGTTAAAAAAACTCGAATCTGAAATAAGTTCAGCGAAAGTGAATGCAAAAGAAATGATCGTTCAAAATTTCCGTGTTATCGACAGCAATGGGAAAACACGCGTTTCTATTTCAACAACTGCCGGTACCGCATTAATGAGTTTTTTTGATGAAAAAGATGTTTCTCGTGTGACCTTGGATCTATTGAACACCGAACCGATTCTGAAACTGGCGGGTAACAAAGGAAGTGTATCCATTGAATTTGATGAAGAAGGTCTTCCGAATTTAATGTTAAAAGATAATATGGACAAAAACATCTGGTCAGCCAGGTAAAAATCGAAAGGAGGAGTCATGTATTTACCCAAGACATACGAAGACTTTTCAAAAAAGTTCCCAAAACTTTTGGAAGACTATCGGCAGTTGGGAAAATCATGCAGAAAAGAAGGCCCCTTATCGGAGAAATACCAGGACCTTGTTAAGCTC
>JAFCZV010000294.1 GCA_019314155.1 Deltaproteobacteria bacterium | reverse complement strand
ACAGCGGCGGCATGGGATATGCCGTCGAAGGAACTCCGGTGGATTGTGTCAAGATCGGTCTCATGGAGATCCTCGACGAAAAACCGGATATGTTGATATCCGGGATCAACCCGGGTGCCAATGTGGGGGTCAACATCAACTATTCCGGAACGGTTGCCGCCGCTAAAGAGGCGGCTTTATACAAAGTCCCTGCAATTGCGGTGTCCATACACGGACGCACCGATGACGCCTATGATTGCGCTGCGTCGTTTACGCGAACCCTTGCAGAGCACGTCTACAAAAAAGGGCTCCCTTTTGGAACCTTTCTTAACGTAAACGTACCGGATATGCCAATGAACAAGGTCGCGGGTATTCGGATAAGCCGGCAGGGAACCGCCCTGTACAAAGAGTATGTCGAAAAAAGGATCGATCCCCGTAACCGCACATATTACTGGCACGGACACGATGCGCAAATGGCGTCTGACAATCCTGATATCGATTGTGCGGCCCTGGACGACAATTTTATTACCATAACCCCGATTAAATGTGATACCACAGATTACGATATGCTTGAAGAGCTCAAGCAGTGGGATATTCCTAAGATGTCTTTCTGAATGGTGATCTTTGGTTCTGATTTGAGGTTCGACGGTATGAAGAAGCGATTTATAACGGACATTAAAGCCGGTGACGTGGTCGATGACGTCTTTGTTTTGGCCGAAAAGATTCTGTTACAGAAAAGAGATGGGAACAATTTTTTAAATGTGGTCCTTTCCGATAAAACCGGAACCCTGAAGGGCGTTGTGTGGGATAACGTGGATCAGATCACAGCCGGTGTCACCTCCGGTGATTTTGTATCTATTCGGGGAACGGTCGGTGAATACAAAGGGACGTTGCAGCTGGTGGTAAAAACAATGGACCTTTGCCCCCGCGAGGCGTTGGATCCAAAAGATTTTCTGCCGGCAACCTCCCGGGACATCGACGGTATGTTCCAACGGCTGGTGAAGATAACGGCGTCCCTGACAACACCCTACCTGAAGAAGCTTTTTGATGCATTCTGGGAAGACGAAGAATTTGTCCACAAGTTTAAAACTGCACCTGCAGCCAAAAAAATGCACCATGCTTACATCGGCGGACTCCTGGAACATACCCTTTCCATGACCAGCCTGGCGGACAAAGTCGCCGGGCATTACAGCGGCATCGACAGGGATCTCCTGGTTTCAGGGGCCGTTCTGCACGATATCGGAAAAACAGATGAGTTTGAATACCAATTCAAAATCGACTATACCGATGAAGGCCGGTTGCTCAACCATATCGTGATCGGGCTCAAAATGGTCGATGAAAAACTTTCGGGAATCGAAGATTTCCCGGAAGACCAGATCTTTTTGTTAAAGCATATGGTTGTCAGCCATCATGGCGTCAGGGAGTTCGGCTCCCCGGAGCCCCCCAAAACCATTGAGGCTGTTTTATTGAATTATATTGACGAGATAGATTCCAAGGTCAACGCCATCCGTGAATTCATGGCATCGGAAGATCCCAATGAAACCTGGACGTCTTACCACAGACTCCTGGAGCGTCACTTTTACATGGGAAAGAAAAGTGATCTAAAATGATCTAAAGTGCCTAAAGTTAAACAGGTCAGATCAAGATACGAGCGATGCGCACTCTCCGAGGCGTAGGCTCTACGAGCCGGAGGCCAGGGCGGGCTTTATAGCTCACTCTTGTTCGCCGATTCACTGTGGCGGGTTAGACACTTTAAACTTTAGCTCACACTTGTCCGCCGATGCTCTGTGGCGGGTTAGGCACTTTAAACTTTAGGCATTTATATTGTTATGTTTATTTCTCTCGAAGGGATAGAAGGCTCGGGAAAGACCACCAACATGCGCCACGCCGTCAGGTTTCTCCAGGACAAAGGGCACGACTGCGTGATTACCAGAGAGCCCGGAGGCACACGGATCGGGGAAAAAATACGGGCCATTCTCCTGGATCCTTCGAGCAAAGAGATGGATCCTTTGACGGAGCTTCTCTTGTATACGGCAGACCGGTCCCAGCATATCAAGGAATTGATATCTCCTCTTTTATCCGAAGGCAAAACCGTGGTGTGCGACCGTTATTATGATGCCACGGTGGTCTATCAGGGGTATGCACGGGGGCTCGATACGGAGTTGATCCTTGGATTGCACCGATTGTTATTTGAAAATCTAAAACCGGATATTACCCTTCTCCTCGATCTCCCGCCGGAGATCGGCCTGTCCCGGGCCTGGAAACAGATCGACCGGGGAGACCGGGACCGGGTGGAAACCCGGTTCGAAGAAGAGACCCTTTCGTTTCACAAAAAGGTGCGGTCCGGATATCTTGAAATGGCCCGCCTCGAACCGGAGCGGTTTCGCATCATCGATGCATCCCAAGAACCGGATCAGGTCCGGAAAGAGATTACACGGACACTGTCTGAAGAAATCGATGCAACACCCTAGGTTTATTAATCTTGAAAAAGACCAAAGTTTGAAGTGAACTAAAGTTAAGGAATTCTGCCAATTATATAAAATCAGCGGAGCGACCTGCCCGCTCGTGCCTTGCAATGGCAGGCGGGAGCGACACCATAACTTCTGCCAATTATATAAAATCAGCGGAGCGACCTGCCCGCTCGTGCCTTGCAATGGCAGGCGGGAGCGACACCATAACTTTAGGCACTTTAGATCACTTTAGACACTTTTAACTTGTACGGTTTTAACTCAAACAGCCCTTTCCAGGGGAAACCCAAAGCCGGGCCCTCTGGATTTGGATATTTACTGAAATAGTGTTGCTTCAAACAGACGTTTAAAAAACACGGAATATCGACACCATGAGTTTCTCCATTCTGGACAAAATTGGGGATACGCCGCTGGTTGAAATAAAAAACCTCAACCCGAATCCCCAAGTTAAAATCCTTGCAAAGCTCGAGTATTTTAACCCGGGGGGGTCCATCAAGGACAGGGCCGCACTGTTCATGATCGAAAACGGCGAAAAATCCGGAGAACTGACCCCCGACAAAACGGTCATCGAAGCCACCAGCGGAAACACGGGCATCGGACTGGCACTGGTGTGCACGGTAAAGGGGTATAAGCTTCTATTGACCATGTCCGATGCCGCCAGCGTGGAACGCCAGAAAATTCTGAAAGCACGGGGGGCGGAAATTTTACTGACCCCCGGGCACCTGGGAACCGACGGCGCCATCGAAGAGGTTTATCGTCTGGCCCGTGAAAATCCCGACACCTATTTCATGGCCGATCAATTCAACAACCCGGCCAACTGGCAGGCCCACTATCACGGAACAGCCCCTGAGATCTGGGAGCAGACCGATGGAAAGGTCTCAATGGTCGTTGCCACCCTGGGAACCAGCGGGACCCTTATGGGCCTGACCCGACGAATGAAAGAATACAACCCCGACATCCGCATCGTCGGTGTCGAGCCGTATCTGGGGCACAAAATTCAGGGTCTGAAAAACATGAAAGAGGCCTATCGTCCGGAAATATTCGAAAAGAATCGTCTGGATGAAATCGTGAATATCGATGACGAAGAAGCCTTTGAGATGACCCGGCGACTTGCAAAAGAAGAAGGGATTTTTGTGGGGATGAGCAGCGGGGCCGCACTGGTGATCGCCCGGAAGAAAGCCGAAGAACTCACCCATGGAACCATTGTGGTGATTTTCCCGGACGGGGGAGAACGGTACCTCAGCACGACGCTTTTTGCCGTAAAGGAAAAAATCAGCCTCAAACTGTTCAACACCCTGAGCCGCAGCAAGGAGCCGTTCGAGCCCCTTTTGCCGGGAAAGGTCACCATGTATTCCTGCGGACCCACGGCACACGCAAGAACGCACCTGGGGGAATGCCGGCGCTTCATCTTTTCAGATCTTTTGTGCCGGTATCTTGAATACCGGGGGTATGATGTCACACACATCATGAACATCACCGATCTGGACGATAAAACCATCGACGGATCTGAAAAAGCAGGTATGGATCTGTCCGAGTTCACCCAAATACATATCGATTCGTTCAAAAAAGATCTGGAGGTTCTCGAAATCAAGCCGGCCTCCAAGTACCCGAAAGCCAGCGAACATGTTCACGACATGGTTTCCCTGTCTGAAAAGCTCGTGAAAAACGGATATGCATATGAAAAATTGAGATCTTTGTATTTCGACATCTCCCGCTTTTCCGATTACGGCAAGCTGTCGGGGGTGGATATCAATAAAATCAGGCTGGGGGCAACAGTGGATCTGGATGAATATGAAAAGGACAATCCCAGGGATTTTACGCTTTTGAAACGATCGAGACTCTCCGAGTTGAAACGGGGAATATTCACGAAGACCCACTGGGGCAATGTCCGCCCTTCCTGGCATATTCAGTGTACGGCCATGGCCCTGAAATATCTCGGGGAAACCTATGATATTCATACCAGCTCCCGGGAACTGATGTTTCCCCATCACGAAAACGAGATCGCAATCGCCGCAGCCGTGACCGGAAAACCCCTTGCAAAATACTGGGTGCACTGCGACCGCGTCCTGCTCGACGGAAAAAAAGTCGATGAACAGGTCGCCGGGCATACGCTCTCCGATTTGACGGATATGGGATACTCCGGCCGGGAAATCAGGTACTGGCTCCTTTACGGACATTACCGGAAACCGATTACCTTTTCCAAAGAACGGCTCGAAGAGGCCAAACGCTCGTTAAAACGGCTCGATTCCTGCATCCATTCACTCATTCATATTAAACCGGGGGCTTCTTTGTATCCCGGACTCGATCAACTGTTGTACGACCTGAAGCACGGCTTTAAAACAGCCATGGATGACGACCTCAACATGTCGGCGGCCATGGCTTCGATATTTAATAACGTCAAACGGCTGAACAAATTGATTATAGAAAACAGACTCGATCCGGAGGGTGCCTCGAAAATTATCGATGCCTTTCGGGGAATCGATTCCGTACTGAAAATATTCGATTTTAAAGATGACATCCATGACCCCGGGGTGCAGCGTCTCATGGAGCAGAGAGATCAGGCCCGGCAAGAGAAAAACTGGGATCTTGCCGACAGGATTCGGGATCAGCTCACGGCCCGGGGAATTAACGTCAAAGACCATAAAATTAGTTGAGGAACCATGAAACCCATATATTTTCCATTTACCTATATTTCCAAACCCGCGGCTCAAGCGCTGGCTGCCTGTTTCGCGCAAACTGCGGTGTATCAGCTCTCAACTTCAAAAGTCCCCGATGAGATGCGCGAATCGGTCGACAACGGCATCCTCGAAATACGGATACCGGTGCACGATAATGGTGAAAAACTGGATGCAATTGTCAAAGAATATCGAACCTGGGCCGATGTTCACCGGGGAAGCGAAATCGGTTTTTTAAAATCCATGGCCGATAAGATTCCTTTTTTTGATGAATCCTCTTCTTCACAGATACGGGCGCAAATCAAAGAAACCGAAAAAGAAACCCCGTCTCGTGAAAAACCCGATCCCTTGTTCCACGCCCGATTGTTTCTTCATATGGCACAGGAGCTCGACCTTCAGAACGACCGATTGACCCGGGATCTTGTGGCGGTTGAAGCCATGGAAGAAGATTTCATGAAAGCGCTCAAAGGGGAAAATGAGGACGATCCGATGCGGGCTGGCGCAATTAAAGCATTGGAAACCGACGATCCGGGCCATTACATGACCCGAGAGCGGATAAAATCCTGGACCCTTCTGATGCAACAAGACCCCCAGGTTTCCGGACTGTTTATCACCCACAGCCGGGCGGTTTTAGATCTTCTCATGGACAGAATGCCCGAGATGGAGCAGGTGGCCCGTTTCGACGCCGTTCCGGCAGGGATCCCGGACGCTGGAGCACGGGCCTCCTGGCAGGACGAACTCATAAAACACCTTGAAAACCTGGCCACCGGCCCCTGGCCCGCTGAAATCGAAGCCATGGAAGATCCCCCTGAAGTTCCCGGAAGCAAAAGCACCGTTGCCCTGACACTGTTCATCGCGCCCGGAAAAACGCCCCATGAATTCTTTGCCCAGTGCCTTCGAACCGATGCGCTCCAAGCTGAATCCACACCAGACAGCCAAAGGTTTAAAAACACCCTGATCGGTCTTGTTGAAAAGAAATAGAAGAGCGTTGAATGCCTGATTTTGTGTG
>JAFCZV010000605.1 GCA_019314155.1 Deltaproteobacteria bacterium | reverse complement strand
GAAAGGGAATTATAGAAATTAGATGGAAATTTTATTTTTTTGTTTATGAATTACATAAAAAATATTAGAAATGAAACAACATAATAAAACTAACAACATCACTCCAACTTATCACTGAGTGAACAAACTTAAATTTCCTCTGAACAAAAGATTTCATGCGACCTGTGATACCATCACATCAGGATAGATACGAAGAGATGAGATACCAATAGTACATCTTTTATTCATTCGAATCTGTACGCACTTACAAATCACCTGAGAGGATAAACTGTTCTCGTATCCCTCAGAATCGGCAAGTATACCGATGTTTCAGAATTGAGTTTGGCAGGCACTTCAGAAATAATCGCAGCGCACCCCAGTTCGTCAAATTCCGGCGAATCTATTTTAAGGAATACCATCAAAAGATCGGCGTAGATCTGACCAAATAGACACCTATACAATCGACACTCTCAGTGGTCCATATGGATTAATCTAAAGATCTGAAGGGATAATTGCACTGATAAATATAGATGGGCAACCTTCACGTTAGGGCAGGAGTACTTTCCTGCCTGTCCTTTTAATGACAAAACAGCCCAAACATCTATTGTCGCTTTGGTATCACAACTTTTGAAATGCACCCAGAAGTGGGGATAAGTAGTTATCGGCAATGGCCAGTTGGAGACTTATGAAGTCTCCACTTTTTCTTGATAATCAGAATGTCAATATATTGTGGTTTGTAATTTGTACCGCGATATTCGGCCCCATTTTCAGAGGATGTTATCACAGGTTGTCAGAAGCTGCCTGCACCTTTGATTTGTAGGAGTAATGACACTATTTCGATCAACATAATTGGTAGATCATGCTGTAGAACACGGTAAGTCTGAATGGGATAGTGGAACCCTTTAACCTCAATGGTGCCGACTTCCTCGCAAGGTATCTCATCATTAACCAAGGCCCACGAAGTATGCGATAGATATATCTCACCTGGTTGACAGGCCTGTTCCAAGCGAGAAGCAAGATTTGTGTTCAGGCCGATGGCTGAATATTCCATAAATCCTTCGGAACCATAATTGCCCACATTGGCCATACCCGTATGAATGCCGCATCGGATTTCGAAAGGAAATTGGATACCCTCGTTCCACCATTTCCCTCGAAGGGTTTTCATCTTCATTTGCATCTCCAACGCCATACGTAAACACGCTAAAGCATCTTCTCGCTCCCCCTTTGAATCCGGTGCCCCAAAGATTGCATAGATGCTATCCCCGGTAAACTGCGGGATGGTTCCACCCCATATCCGGACTATCTGAGCCATCTCCCCTAAATATGGTAAATTGGGTGAAATCCTTGATATCGGAAAAGAACATCGTCAACTTTGTTCGCTTGTGAGATAGCTCTGCTGAAAATTCACCTTTGAATATTTTTTCAGTTATATTCGGATCGATGTACTTCGAGATTTGTTCTTGGGCTTTTTTGAGCCTCTTGTTGATTTCTTCCAAATCGTTCGACTTCGTGGTGAGTTCCTCTTCGCGCTGCTTCAGATCCGTAATATCGGAGTAAATTGCGACAGTTCCGCCATCCCCGGTTTTGCGTTCAGTGATCAGAATCCACTGACTACCACTACGTTTCTGAATCCATGGGTCACCCGGATTATGATGAAACGCCAACCGGTCTGCAATCCACTCGTCTATACGGCCCTCTGCGTCAACAATGTGTCCATCTTCGGCAGCTCTCCGAATGATCGTTTCGAACGCCGCTCCCGGTTCAATGTCGATGTCCGTATTCGGGTAAAGCAATTCCTTATACCTGGTGTTACAAAGCACCAAACGGTCATCAGGATCGAAGAACGCGAAGCCTTCCGATGAATTTTCAATGGCATCGACTAGCCTTCGACGTGCTGTTTCAATGTCGCGTAAATTGTTTCCAAACGACCAGGGACTCTGCCATGCGGCCGATCTCGTCACCACTGCCGGGTTCCGGCAAAGACGCTCTGAGGTTGCCTCCGGCAATCGCGAGCATGCTATCGCTGAGTGCGGTTAATCTGGCAATCAGGTTACGCTCAACATAGAGCCACACGATGAGTAAGGAGCTCACAAGACTCAGAACAGCGATGCCGATCAAAATATTTCGGTTAAGCGCCTGGATCGCTGCAGCTTGGAGGTTCGCTTTCTCAATATCCGAACTCGCGTTATTTACCAAATAGTTTACTCTGTTGGTCAAAAATTTTGACAGTCGCGCGTTGACATTCAAGAGCTCTTCGGCCTGGGCGATGACGGCCAATTCATTCTTCCTGGCCAGCGAGAGACTGTTCGGACCCACTGTTAGGCCCTCAAGTATTGCGACTTGTTTCGCTAAACGCCTTTTCATGCGTTTTGAAACGACTAGAGAGACCTCATACAGTTCCTTGAGAGATTTTTTCAGAGGAAATGTCAAGACATCAATACGTTCAGCGCTATCAGCGTCTGTGATTTTCAGGAGGTTGTTGTGAATTGAGTCGACCAGAAGCGCGGCCCTTTGTTGTGGAATCAAGCTAATTATCGAATTCATAAGATCCGACTTTTCGTTTGACAATTCGTTTGCTTCGGCCATTTCCTGATTCCTGTTCCAATCCGCCATCTGGGCACCGAGTATGCGCTCACCAGGCGATAGCATTCGCTTGGCTATACTATTGGCCCTGGATAGTTCGCGAATCCGTTTTTCTTCGACCCCGACAATGGAAAGCCTTTTTTTCACAAGCTCATCCA
>JAFCZV010000293.1 GCA_019314155.1 Deltaproteobacteria bacterium | reverse complement strand
AAACCAATACTGCTACCTCGTCAGCCAGCTCAAATGCCCTAAGTTTTGTGTGATCGCGCATGATTTGTCCCTAAAAGCCTTCAACCTTCAGTCTATCCACCTGAGTAGTTACGAATAAACCAAGTTATAAATACGTGACCGAATTTGCGAATACATGTACTTAGATTCCTCTGAATGGGCACTTCTATGCTTTGGTCTTTTATCGTTCATATTCTGCAGGACCCAGTGCGTTGTCTATAATGGCGGTCTGCTCTTTACGGTAGATATTGGGAAAACCGGTGGCCGGGCTGGGCGCGGCCTTTCTGCCGACATATTCAAAGGATTTTCCGGTTAAGTTTTCGAGACGAGGCCGCACAAAAAACCATGCGCCCATATTCTCCGGTTCTTCCTGGACCCAGAAGTACTTTTTGGCCTGCTTGTATTTCTGAATGGCAGTTTTCAATTGCGTCTCTGGGAAAGGATAGAATTGTTCAAGGCGAACGATGGCGGCGTCCGAATTTTTTATTTTCCGGCGTCGTTGAAGTAATTCATAAAATATCTTGCCGCTGCAAAAAAGGATGCGACGTACCGATTTTAATCGGTCCGGGTCGTCAACAACTTCCCTGAATGATCCTGAAGTCATATCTTTTAAATTAGACACCGCCAGCGGATGACGCAAGAGGCTCTTGGGAGCCAGAAGAATCAGTGGTTTCCGAAAATTACTTTTAGCCTGTCGGCGGATAAGGTGGAAGTACTGGGCCGGTGTGGTGAGGTTGCACACCTGGATGTTGTCCTCGGCACACAACTGGAGAAAACGCTCCAGGCGGGCGCTGGAATGTTCCGGTCCCAATCCTTCCCATCCATGGGGGAGCAGCAGAACCAGGCCGCTGAGTCTCTGCCATTTGGATTCTCCGCTGGCAATATAAAGATCGATAATCGACTGTGCGTTGTTGGCAAAATCGCCGAACTGTGCTTCCCAGATCACGAGGCCTAAGGGTTGAGCCATGGAAAAACCGTATTCGAATCCCATAATGCCGGCTTCGGAAAGCATGCTGTCATACACAGAAAAGGGAGCCTGGCGTTTTCCGAGGGCGTTAAGGGGTGTATATTCTTCACCGGTTTGGGTATCGAAGAGAACGCTGTGGCGCTGGCTGAAAGTGCCGCGGCCGCTGTCCTGACCGCTTAAACGGATGGGTAGACCTTCTGTAAGCAAAGACCCGAAGGCCAGCGCTTCTGCATTGGCCCAGTCGATGTTCTCTTTTTTTTCAACGCTTTTCAACCGATTTTTCAGAAGGCGGATCAATTTTGTATTCAAAGAAAAATCAGACGGAACGGTGTTAAGTTTACGGGCAAGGGATGTGAGTGTTTTGGAGGAGACGCCGGTTTCCACAGGATCATGGGTGTAATTCCCGTGAAAATTTTTCCAGTTTTCATAATAACGGGATTGGGGAAAAACGCAGACACTTGCCCGAACCACCTCTAACGCTTCTTCCAGATCTTTGTTTATGTTTTCTTCCAGAACATCCAGATTTTCCGGTTTGGTAAGACCTTGTTCAAGCAGCAGCCGAGCATAAACTTCGTTCAAAGGGCGTCGCCCTCGAATCCGTTCATACATCAAAGGTTGGGTGAAATAGGGCTCGTCTCCCTCGTTGTGTCCATATCGCCGGTAGCAGATAACATCGATGACAACGTCCTTGTTAAAGGTTTTTCGGTATTCGGCGACAAGCCGGACAACGTGAACAGCGGCTTCCGGATTTTCGCCGTGAACATGAAAGATCGGGACCATCAGCATTTTGGCCACATCTGTGGCGTAGCGGGTGGAACGCGCGTTTTCAGGGAGTGTGGTATATCCGATCTGATTATTGATGACCAGATGGATGGTGCCACCGGTTTTATAACCGTTTAACTGGGACATGTTCAGGGTTTCGGCAACAATGCCCTGTCCGGCAAAAGCGGCATCGCCATGGATAAGAAGCGGTAAAACGGCGTTTCTATTGGTGTCTCCCAGAATGTCCTGGCGGGCCCTTGCAAATCCCTGAACCACCGGATCGACGGACTCCAGGTGACTCGGATTGTTAACCAGAAACATACGTAATGACACGTCCCGGTGGGTTTTAATATCTGCCATATAGCCGTTATGATACTTCACATCGCCGGCGCCGAAGGTGTCGCCAGGATCGTAACAGCTTTCAAATTCACTGAAAATTTCTTCATATGATTTGTTCAGTATGTGGGTCTGAATATTTAAACGTCCTCGATGGGCCATTCCGAGGATAATTTCCCGGCAATCGTTCATGCCGGCCCAGCTGACAAGCGCGTCGAACATGGGAATGATCACTTCCGCACCTTCTATGGAAAAGCGCGTCTGCCCCAGATATTTTTTGTGGAGGAACTGTTCAAAAAGGGCGGCCTGATAAAGTTTTTCCATGATCCTGAGTTTATCTTCGGACTTTAGATCAGGACGGTTTTGCCTGGGTTCCATACGGTTCTGGAGCCATCGGCGTTCATCAGGATCCTGCAGATGCATGAACTCCACTCCGATGGAGCGGCAGTAAGTTTCTTTCAGGATCCGGATGATATCCTTTAGTGAAGCCCGATCGTTATGGACCAGGCTTTCAGCATAAAATTGCGTTTCCAGATCTTCTATGCCTAAATTAAATGCTGAAAGGTTCAACAGAGGATGATCGGTGGGGCATGCAGTCAGGGGATCGAGGCAGGCGAGAAAATGTCCGATATCGCGATATCGGTTTATGAGTGCATCCACTCGGGATTGACGTAAAACATGATTCTTGTCGCAAACATCCGTGGTTTCCCGTTCCACGGCACCGGCTATTTCGAAGCCTTCAAAGAAAAACTGCCAGTCCCGGGAAACCGCTTTTGGATCTGCTTTCCACACCTTGTATTGAGCATCGATATAGTCTTTGCTCAAGGTTTCAGGTATATCCATGATGTTGTTCCTTGGTAACTACTCACGTAGTCACGCTTGCCGTACTTTGGCGAAAATATCTGATTCTTGCATCAAACATGGCTTTAAAATACGCTTTTTCCTAACAGTCTTCAGCCTTCAGCCTATCCACCTGAGTAGTTACGTTCCTCGAACCATTTCACTACTAATTTAGAGATCTTCAAACGATGTTCATGGTTGCTGAACATATGATCCGCGTCCGGTATAACGGCCAGATTTGTATTTATGGGATTCAACTCCTGAGCCAGATAAGCTTCCTTTACCGGAACGATTTCGTCGTGGTCACCGTGGACAACCATCAGCGGTGCCCGTAAGGTTTTAATCGTTTCCGGTAGATTATATTGCTCGGCATCGGCGAAAAAGGTTGTTGAAAGTTGAAGTGGACGTCCCCGGCTGCTGAAAGAAACCCTTCCGGTGTCGTGAAGTTCCTTGAGCTGGCGTTTACTGAAAAAATGGGTGGCATTTAACCCGGACAAACGCCCTGCCAGCGCGCATACAGCCTTTACGCGGTTCATCCTGGCTGCTGTGAGAATGGCGATAGCAGCACCCATACTGTGCCCTGCAAGGCCGATCCATTCGGCGCCATTGTCAGTGATAATGTCGATGGATTTCTTAATCTCAGCTATCTGTTTGGAGTGGGTGGACGCCCCAAAATCACCTTCGCTCTGGCCATTGCCCGAAAAGTCGAACCTTAACGCAATGAATCCTGCCGCCGCCAGATCACTGCAGATAAGACGGATGATACGGGTGTGACGGGAGCAGGTGAAACAATGACCGAATACCACGCCGCCACCCTTGATTTCATCAGGTAGATGGAGTGTTCCTGCAAGTTTTTCTTCCTGATGATTATAAAAATGGACCAGTTGTTCCATGAAAAGAACTTAGGGGCTTAGTCTCCCTGTTCCGCCATATAGTCATCATAATGACTTTCTAAAAAGAGTTTGTGTTTTGCTTCTTCCTGGCAGAGCACTTTGAGGAGCTTTATTTGTTCGGCATTGTCAGTCTTTTTCTGAAGTTCATTGTACATTTTTAAGGCCTGTTCTTCCCGTTTCATGGCCAGTCGCAGGATGTCTGTATAGCTCATCCCATCCTCATATTTCATGTCTATCATATAATCGCTTCGCTTTATGTCAGGAATCCATTTGAACTTGTATTCCTCTACAAGCGCCTGATTATTTTCCATATTTTTAAGCATGTTCTCATGCTTTTTTTCTTCTTCAGCCATTTCTTCCAAGGCATCTTTTACACCTGAAAAAGAAGTTCGCCCAGCGAGATCCGTATAAAAAGCCGCAGCTTCTTTTTCTTTTTCTATTGCAAATTCGACTAGCTCCTCAAAAGATTCAAAACTCATAACATCCTCCTTTAAAAATTTCTTTTTCCGATTAAAATTGTTGAAATTGTGTTTGAGTATAAAGGGATTTCCATCCGCGTGAGGCGGAAGAAAAAAAGTATTTTTTTGAGGCTTGAATTTAAATCTTGAACATGGAATAATCTGTTAAAATTTCGTTTAAGCTCAAAGAAGTGAATTTTTTAAAATTGTAACAAGAGATCTAAATTTTATCAACTTAATTATTTTCGATAAATGAAACTGAAATAGGAGGCCTCCATGAATGTAGATCGTTTTATTATCGGCGTTGCAGGCGGCATGATTCTGATCAGCCTTCTGCTATATAAGTTTCATAACCCAAACTGGTTATGGTTTACTGCGTTTGTAGGTGCCAACCTTCTTCAATCTGCTTTCACAGGATTCTGCCCCCTGGCAAAAATAGTAAAACTGTTTGGCGTCAAGCCCGGCAAGGCATATGTTTAATTTTCTGGTTCTTCACTCGAACCCTTGAATCTTGCCTCCGGCCCATAGGGCCTACGGCCCGGAGGGAATCCTTGAACCCCCTGGGATCACACCTGCTCAATTGGAGATGGCCCACTTATTTTTCCCAGTTTGTTTACGATCAATTAGGGTTAAACATTTTGTCTGCAGGATCCGGGTGCTAATCGCTGGGTGCATAGTAGCATCTTTTGGGCGATGTTACCTTTCCCTGTTTTTTCAGCACGCTGATTATCTTTGAAACCGCCTTGCTTTCTTCTCCGATCATCTCGGCCACTTCACCGGGCCTCACCGGCTTTCCCGCTTTTTTCATGGCATCCAGCACTTTCGTCTCCATTTTTTTCTCCTCCGAGCATGTTGTATGATGTTACTGAATAAGGTTCTTTTTTAACCATTCTTTTATTTTACCTTCGATGGCAAAAACACCTTTGATGTTGCCGTTGGCTTCAATATAGCGCTTTTTCAATTCTTCCGGCATTTCGATTTGTGCCAGTTCCTTGGCATCCTCGGAATTTCTTTGTATCAGGTAGATTATTGGTGATTTCCCCCAGGTATTTACAACAAAATAATGCGCTGTATCATCTTTGGACCTGATAACATAATTTCCTCCGGCCCAGTTGTTTCCCCATTCAAGATAAAGCCTTACCGCCTCCTCCGGGGTCATGTCCCAGTCTATGGCATTTAAAAGAGCCATGTTATTTTTTATATCGTCTAATCCCATCATAGAATTTCTCCTCTTTGAAATATGATGCTTAATACTCAAATATATATAGTTAGCAAGTAACATGCCACGATCTTTTTAGCCAGGGGCCAAGCCTATTCCCTCCATGGGCATTATCGATTATTTGTTATTTGAAGATGAATTTGTTAAGATATTATATTTATGATACATTGGCGCAATTTGAAATGCTCAATTTAGGTGTTCGTATGGAGATAATGGATCATCGCCAATCGAAAACCTATAACCATCGAGGATTAACCCCAAATCGAGTTTCGGTTTGATTTGGGGTTAATCAGAATCGAAGATCGTCCAAGATAGGTTGCTTTTATTTTTTTCTACAGATCGATGGATTAAAAAGAGCGTTCCATTGTTGTATTATGAGACATCTTTGTCTCATAATGAATTTTGAAACACAAACGTACACCGATATGACACAACCAGCTGATTCATATACAGGTCTATCCCGGTTAAAACTTTTCTTGGCGCTCTCCAGAACACCCCACGGATTGCTGGACATGGCAACCCCTGCTCTGGGTGCATTGCTGTGGCTCGGCCGGTTCCCATCTTTTGGAGTGATTATTCTGGGCCTTGTGACGACATTTGCCGGCTATACGGTGGTTTATGCCCTTAACGATGTCGTTGATTATCGCGTTGACAAAGAAAAAATAAGACTTTGCGGGGACTTTGGCACCGAATGTGACCTGGATGCCGTGATGATCCGTCATCCCATGGCCCAGGGATATTTGAGCTTTAAAGAGGGGGTGCTCTGGACCGCGGCCTGGTCGATGGTGGCGATATTGGGGGCGTACTATTTAAACCCCGTCTGCATTGCGATTTTTATCATCGGCTGTGCTTTGGAGACAGTTTACTGCCTTTTACTCAAATCAGCGGGGGCGTTAAAACGGCGGGGGCGATTGCCGGCGTATTTGCCGTGGATCCGAATCCTTCACCTTTGTTCGTGTCGATGCTGTTTTTCTGGTTGTTCTCATGGGAGATTGGGGGCCAGAACGTTCCCAATGACTGGGCCGACATCGAAGAAGACCGGCGTCTTCATGTCCAAACCATTCCGGTTCGCCTGGGTCCTGACCGGGCCAATGCCGTTATTTTTGGGTCTCTACTTATTACGTTAATGCTGTCTATAGTCGTTTTCTACGTTTCTCCGATCCCTTTTGAATTTCCCTTTGCGGTGGCTTTTATGGCAACAGGGCTCTGCTTCTTGATACTGCCCGCCGCAATTCTTTATACAACCAAAGCAGCCCGGTATGCCATGGCCCTTTTCAACATGGCCAGCTATTACCCGCTGGCGCTGTTTGTGATTGTGGTTAGCAAACTATCGGTGGGATGAGCTTATTGGTAGCTTAGTCCTTTGATTCATAAGCTCGGTGATGAGCCTATTCACTCGGGACTTGGTGCTGAGTGAATAGATATTTATTAGACTCTAAAGAAGTAACATGAAAAATCCAAGCCTCCATATTTTTCCGGCTTTCCATTACATATCACCACTCGCCTCTATTCGTCTTTTTGACCATATCACAAATTGATAATGTTTAGATATGGATAGCAGAATCGCCACAACTATCGTTTGGTGATATGGTATTGAGGTATCTCAAAATATTTTGGTAATTGATAGCTTGTTTCCATTGCAGCTATCACAGCCATGCATCACTTAACAATAGGTGTCTTTCAAGAACAAACAAGTGCAGCAATAATATCTTGTTTATTCATTGTGAATGACTAATGCGGGGCTGTATCACCAAAAGATAGAGAAGCCCACAGCGATACTGTCAGTATCTTGACCAATTGATTCTTGGGTACGAGTCGCCAGATAAATGACTTTGACG
>JAFCZV010000292.1:3580-4083 GCA_019314155.1 Deltaproteobacteria bacterium | reverse complement strand
CTTTGGATGAGAGGATAAAAGCTCTCTGGCCTCATCATTGAGCGGTATCTTTTGTTCCGGTCCGCCTTTGGGATCGATTAGACTGATAAAACCACGGTCAAAATCAATATGTTTCCATTTCAACTTAAAAAGCTCACCACGCCGCACGCCAGTGAAAAGGACCATCTTCATCAGATTTTTAATTTGTGTGTTTGAATCCTTTTCAATCGCCTCAAGAAGTTTTTTTAGCTGATCCTCTGATAGATCCTCGGTTTGAAGATTGCTTACGGTTGGTTTCTGTATATGAAATGATATACCCTCACACAGATTCTTTTTGACGCCAAAATTAATGATCCAAGTCAAAAGATTAAGAATGTGTTTAACGGTCTGGGGGGCACGTTTTTTAAGTAGCTTGATGCGAAGGCGATCTACATCCAACGGCAAAATATCTTTTGGCTCCTTGGCACCGAAGGGCACTTTCAGGTAGTTTTCGTATCGGCCCTTATCAACCCCACGGGCCTTAT
>JAFCZV010000292.1:0-3558 GCA_019314155.1 Deltaproteobacteria bacterium | reverse complement strand
ATTCCTTGAAAAGCCTATTAACAGTCCATACAGCTTCTTTCGCTTCTTTAGCGGCTTTTTCAGCTTCCCTTTTTTCTTTATTTGAGGGCTGCTTGCCTTCGATACGCTCTGATCGTAATCCTGCAGCACGTGCAGGGGTCATATCATCCTGGTACTGGCGGCCTGCCTTTTCATGTATCTGTCTGCCATCTTTACGATACATAATATAATAAATTTTTTCTTTTTTATTTGAACCTACAGAGGTCCCCTCAATGTAATAGACTCCAGCATATTTTGTTTTATGTCGTTTTTGAGCAGGCATTTTTTCACCTTTAATCTTGAAAAATGACTTTTGAAAATTCTATACCCAACACTATACCCAACACATTTATTATATATCAGGGTAACTTTGGGTAGGTCAAGAGAAAAGATTGTTTTAGAAATACCTATATATCAAGTGGTTTTAGTAATACGAGGTAAAAGACGGTAAATAATAATTCCCGGCCTGTCAAGCCGGAGGCCGCGAGTTCAAGTCTCGTCACTCCCGCCAAAAATAACAAGGACTTAGACGGTTTTCTAAGTCCTTTTTAGTTTTATCAAATCAAGTCCCCACCACTATCCCCACCATCCAAAAGTGAAAATCTGTGAAGCATATAAACAAAAAAAGCAGAGTCATTGCTGAACCTTGCCTCTGGAGATCCGGGAAGTGATTAATATCACAAATTGTGAAAAAACTTCAAAAAAATTGAAAAAAATGTTGTATTTTTTTTAACAACGTTGTATAAATTATCACAACGCTTGAAAAAGCACAAAAAGAGGTAACTAAGGGAAAGGGGGAGGTAACCATGTATACAAATTTTGGAGAGTTCTTTTCCGAAAAACGAAAGGCACTCGGAAAAACGCTTAGAGAATTCTGCCGTGAGAATGGTTTTGATGCACCCAATCTGAGCAAGATTGAAAGGGGTCTTCAAAACCCACCACAAAGTAAAGAAAAAAGACTGCAATATGCTTCAGCACTTGGTATCAAAGAAGGATCAGATGACTGGTTGGAATTTTGTGATTTAGCCACCATTAGTGCAGGTAAAATTCCTGCTGGCATCGTTTCCGATAAAGAATTAATGGCTCAAGTACCAATCCTTTTCAGATCTATAAAGAAAGAAGGGGTTGATAAAGAAAAAATTGAGGAATTACTGGAAGCGCTTAAAAAGGAACTAAGATGACATTCATTGTGCCCCACCTTACCTATGATAATGTTCGTGAATATGCAAAAGCTTTTCTGGAAAAATATCATCCATCATTAGAGCTACCTATTCCAATAGAATGGACAATTGAATCTGATTTGAACCTGCACATTCATCCCATAGCAGATTTATACAAGATATTCAGACAAAGTGGTTTTTTAAGTCAAGATCGAAAGGTAATTTATATTGATGAATATCAATATGATAATTTTGTGGAAAAGTACAGATTCACCCTTGCACACGAGGTAGGGCATTATTTTATGCATGAATCACTATATGAAGGGCTTAATTTTGGCTATGAACAGGAATATATTGAATGGTTACAATCCAGACCAAGAGAAGCATATATTTGGTTTGAGAAGCATGCCGACTGGTTTGCTGGTCAAATATTAGTACCTAAAGATCGTCTTGTAGAACAGTGTGTTAATTTTTTAGAATCCAACAATGAAAATTTCTCAAAATATGAATACCTTTCCCCTGAGTTCTGGTCGTATGCCTCGAATGATCTGGCGGAACCTTTTGAAGTCAATCCGATAGTTGTCGAAATAAGAATAAGATACGAAGGGCTTTCAGAAAAATATAAAGATTACTACAAAGGTGTGGCTCGGTGAGCATTGGGGCTTGCTTACTTGTATAAGGTGATAAAAAGACAGGGCCATTGGTGACCCTGCCTTTAATGCTAAAGGTTAAGAGTTTAATTATTACCAGCCTTTTTACGACGCTTTAGGTTATAACATTCTGGACACCAATGCCCAGCCTTAACATCACTTGGCGTTGCTTTCCACCGATGTCTTTTTGCACACTGCCATAAAAGCTTGGTTCCAATATTCACATAAGTTGGAGCTTAATTTATCACAAAGAATACCCTGACCGATCCGGTGCAATACAGCGAGAAAAGGAGATAAAATCCAAGAAAAGTAAAGAATACATCGAACGGTTGGTTAGAGCGTCCCGTCTGACATGACGGGAAGGCCGCAAGTTCAAGTCTCGTCACTCCCGCCACCTATTTAATAAGCTTGTTATTCTCATAACGAGCTTTTTTTATGTCATGCCATATAAAACCCATTTTCTGTCTACTCCAGGTCTTGTCGATCCACGGCCTCTTTTCTTTCATTGCAGGAATAATCATCTGATGTTATAATGAAAAAATGCTAACCCAATGCCATAAATGAATTCGTAAATTGAGCGAAGAAATGGGCGTCCTTATTCCCATTATCGGTGATTTGCCCAGCCCTTGGGTTCGTATGGGAGAGATTGAAGGGAGCACAGTCGACCTAAAAGCAGTCCGGCAAACTTGCTTGACGCCGTGAAGAGCACCAGGAAACCATAAGTGTGTTTGGAGAACTACCCCAATATGGCCATTAAAGTCGAAAGAATTTCGCAAATATAAGGAGAAAATCATGGAACTCGAAGGAAAAAAGGTCATTATCTTGGTGGAAGATATGTTTAATGTTTTTGAATTCTGGTATCCTTACTACCGGCTGAAAGAGGCCGGCGCCCAGGTGACGGTGGTTGGTTCCGGCAGAGCCGACGAATTTACCGGCAAACCCGCCACACAGATCAGGCCGGATATCAGTGCGGATGCGGTGTCTGCCGGGGACTATGACGGGGTCATTATTCCCGGAGGTTACGCGCCGGATATGATGCGCCGCTTTCCGGCCATGGTCCGGATCGTAAAGGAACTGTTCGATGCCGGCAAGGTCGTTGCCGCCATCTGCCATGCCGGTTGGATGCTGTCTTCGGCCAATATACTCAATGGCCGCAAAGCAACCTCTTTTTTCGCCATAAAGGACGATATGGTTCATGCCGGAGCCCTGTGGATTGATGAGGCGGTGGTGGTGGATGGCAATCTCATCACCAGCCGGACGCCGGATGACCTTCCGGATTTTATGAGGGCCATTATCGCCGCTCTCAAATAAAGAATTCGGGCCCAGAGGACCCGGCTTTGGTGCCACCCCAGAGGGGTGAAGTCTACGTACTTGCCAGCCGGAATGATGGAGTGCTGGAGTATTGGAATGTTGGGTAGCAGCACCAGAAGGTAAGATTGAAAAACTAATTTTTTTGAATCGAAAAAGTTATCTAACCCATTAACCTCGGGAGGTAAAATATGCGTATCCTACTGATAGGACAGGCGGCGTTTGGAGCAAAGGTACTGGAAAAGTTGATGGAACGGAACGAAAACGTTGTGGCGGTTTATGCGCCGCCGGACAGACCGGGGGGGCGGACAGATCCACTCAAAGACGCGGCTGTATCCAAGGGCATCGACGTCTTCCAGCCGACAACGTACAAAGATGATCAGGTTTTTTCCGAATACAATGAACTCAAACCAGACCTTACC
>JAFCZV010000291.1 GCA_019314155.1 Deltaproteobacteria bacterium | reverse complement strand
CGCGTTTTTGGTTACATGTTTATTAAGATTCTTGCACCAGAGTGACTGAAAGGTGCGGCAGGACCCGTCCAGGGCGTCGAGTTTTGCAAAGTCGGCATCTTCACAGCGCAGGTCGCACCATTTGATTTCATGGGTTGTAATTCCTGCATTTATATTACCGGAATCTTTCATGTTAAAAAAGTTTAAGGTTCCATTGGATAAGCGTAATTTCGTTGTCGTTCGGTACTTCAGACAGCTTCGACGCTTGCAGCTATCAGGTGTTCACTCCACAGGTCAGAAGATTTCAAGATCGAGCTTTCTTTGGCTGATGTGGGAAAGAACCGTGTCTAAAAATACTTGGTGGGTAACACCGAACCTGACCTTGCCGTCAAGGGTTCTGACGGAAAGATTTCCGGATTCTTTTTCTTTTTTGCCCACCGTCAGGATCAGCGGAATTTTGTCCAGCTGTGCATCTCGAACTTTTTTGTTCAGGCTTTCGGTTCGGCTGTCCACTTCTGTGCGAACCCCGGCGATTTCAAATTTTATTCTTACATCGTTTGCATAGGGCGCAAAATCATCGTTAATGGGGAGAATAACGGCCTGGACAGGGGCCATCCATAGGGGAAATTTCCCTGCAAAATGTTCGATGAGAATACCGAAGAATCGTTCTATTGATCCGAAGACCGTCCTGTGAATCATTATGGGGCGACGCTTTTCGTTATCCTTGTCGATATAGAAAAGGTCGAATCTTTCAGGCAATGACATATCCAGTTGAACCGTTCCGCACTGCCACGTCCGGCCCAGAGCATCTTTGATATGGAAGTCGATCTTGGGCCCGTAGAAAGCGCCGTCGCCTTCATTGACCTTGTATGGTTTGCCGTAAGTTTCAAGGGCTGCTTCCAGACCTTTGGTGGCCACTTCCCACTGGGCATCGGTACCGATGGATTTTTCCGGGCGTGTGGATAGCTCCAGGTTAAATCCGAGGCCAAAGGTTTTGTAAATGCGTTCTTCAAGCTTCAACACACCCAGAATCTCATCTTGAATCTGCTCGGGTGTCATAAAAATGTGCGCGTCGTCCTGGTGAAATGCCCGAACACGGAAAAGTCCGGACAAAACTCCGGAAAGCTCATGACGATGGACCAACCCGATTTCGGCTGCCCGGATCGGAAGATTTTTGTAAGAATGGCGTTTTGTTTTATACATCAGCATTCCGCCCGGGCAGTTCATCGGCTTTATGGCATTCGCATTGTCGTCGATCGTGGTGAAATACATGTTTTCTCGGTAATTGTCCCAGTGGCCGCTTTTTTCCCATAAGGACCGCTGAAGTAGAATCGGCGTTTTGGTCTCCACATATCCGGCAGCCCGGTGTTCCTCTCTCCAGTATTCCAAAAGGGCGTTCCAGATCACCATCCCTTTGGCATGAAAAAAGGGCATCCCCGGTGCTTCATCGTGAAAGCTGAAAAGATCCAGGGCAATACCGATTTTGCGGTGATTTCTTTTTTTGGCCTCCTCAAGGAAATAGAGATATTTATTCAGTTCTTTCTTGGTGAAAAATGCCGTGCCGTATATTCTCTGGAGCTGTGCCTTTGTCTGATCGGCACGCCAGTAAGCGCCTGAAACTTTCATAAGCTTTACGGCTTTAATAAAACCGGTATGCGGAAGATGTGGGCCGAGGCATAAATCCGTAAAATCATCGTGTTCATAAAAAGATATGTCCACATCTTCCAGTTCATTAATCATTTCGAGTTTATACGGCTCGTCTTTGTAAAATTCCAGTGCTTCGGATTTTGAGACGACACGCCGTTGAAAGGGGACTTTGGCTTTAATGGTTTTCTTCATTTCAGCTTCAATTTTTGCAAAATCATCTTCTGAAAGCGGCGGCATGTCGATGTCGTAATAAAATCCGTTTTCAACAGCCGGGCCGATGGTCAACTTGGCATCTTTGTAAAGATGCAAAATCGCCTGGGCCATGACATGGGCTGCGCTGTGGCGGAGGATTTCCAATGCTTCCGGGTCTTTGGTCGTTATCAGCCTGACTCGGGAATCTTGGGTGATTTTTGTGTTTAAATCCATAAGCTTTGAATCGAGCTCCATGGCAACGCAATTTCGTGCCAGACCTTCCGAGATACTCATGGCCACATCAAACCCCGTGGGATTGTTTTCAAAGCCCTTTATATTACCATCAGGAAATGTTATATTGATCATTACATTATCACCTAACCCGGATAATCCGGATAATTCAAAATAATATCTAAATTATAGTGTAACCTAAATTTTAACTCTTGGCAGAATTAGGAGCGTCAAACGTTTTTTTTGCATTGAATTTTTCGCGTCTGAAAATTCGATTTTTTATAAAAAAACAGGAATTTCAGAACCCAGAAACCATTTTTTCACGAATAAAGTAACTCAAATTAGAAAAAATAACCTTGCGGGTCAAGGGAAAATTGAATGGGAAACGACTATCAGATGGTAGAAACAGCCGCCGGACTTGAAAAAGCGGCCGGCGCCCTTGAAAAAGAAAAAGTCATCGCCGTTGATCTGGAAGCGGACTCCATGTACCATTTTAAAGAAAAGGTCTGTTTGATTCAATTGGCCACAGAAAAAACGTCGGTTGTGGTTGATCCGTTACAAATTGATAATTTTTCTATCCTTAAACCCCTTTTTTACAATCCGGATATACAAAAGATTTTTCACGGTGCCGATTATGATGTTCGAAGCCTTTACCGGGATTTTAAAATCAAGATAAACAATCTTTTTGATACAGAGCTCGCCTGCAGGTTTCTGGGAATCAAGGAGACCGGTTTAAAAGCGGTATTGAAGACGTTTTTCGAGATAAATATCGAAAAAAAATACCAGAAGAAAGACTGGTCCAAAAGACCGTTGCCCGAGGAAATGGTCGAGTATGCTTCAAAGGATGTGATCTATCTTCTTCCTCTTGCCAGGATACTGATCGATAAGCTTGAAGAAATAGACCGGCTGTCCTGGGTCCTTGAGGAATGTCATAATTTAAGCAAAGTCCGGCCGGTTTTACCCAATGAAGATCCGCTGTTTTTAAAATTCAAAGGTGCTGGTCGGCTCAAATCGAAAAGCCTAGCCGTACTCGAAGCCTTGTTGCAATATAGAAAAAGTGTTGCAGAAAAAAAAGACAAGCCGTTGTTCAAGATTATTGGAAACGATTCGATTATGAAGATCGCAACAGCCAGACCGGTAACGTTGCGTAGTTTAAAAGGGGGCAAAGCATTGAGCGGCAGACAGATTTCCATGTACGGCAACGATTTGATTCAGGTGGTGGCCGGCGCTTTAAAAATAACCGAGCGTGGACTTCCGGTGTATCCTCGAAAAACGGTTTCGCCAATCTCCTCTGAAGTATTGGAACGGATAAAAGTCCTTAAATCCTGGAGAGATTCAAAAGCCAGGGCATTGGATATGGATTCCGGAATGCTTTGCAATAATACGCTTATTACTGCAATTGCTGTTAAAGATCCTGAAGATAAAAAATCCATGGGAACCATCAAAGAAATGAAAAATTGGCAGAAGACGGCCTTTGGCAGGGAGATAATAACGGTTTTAAAATCGAAAAATTA
>JAFCZV010000290.1 GCA_019314155.1 Deltaproteobacteria bacterium | reverse complement strand
CGTGATGACGGCTCTGCATTTATGGATAATGTCTATAATCCGAGCGTAAAGCAGGATGACGAAACACCAGACGAGGGTGAAAAATCTGAAAATTTTACACCAAATTTACACCAAAACGAAAAAAGGGAATCGGTGTGATTTCCAATTCCCTGTAATCATAGGATAAATCAATTTGTAAAATGGTGGAGGCGGCGGGAGTCGAACCCGCGTCCGAAAACATTCCGCACAGGCTTCTACATACATATCCTGAACTCTAGTTTTCGCCTTTTCGAGTCTCCTCCAGGCTGGATGCTTGAAAGGCTATCCTGTAAGATTTTTCGCCGTTCCGTTAACAGGATCTCGGGATCGGCTATCCTGCTAGTCGACGCCCTTACCGGATTAGCAGGAATGGTCCGGCAGGACGTTAGCCCTAAGCGGCTAAAGCGTAATTATAATCATCTGCGATTATGTTTAGTTTCCCACCTAGTTTTACAAGCAGGTAAGCGCTTGGTATGCAACCTGAGCTTCTTTATCCCCGTCGAAGCCGTTTCGCCCCCATAAAGGTTTTTTCGAAGCAGATATTATGTAAAAGATCGCTTTTTAATATATCAAATTTAATCAGATATAGTCTATTTGTCAAGTTTAAACAGCTTCTGATATGTTAAAGTTGAATTTTCGGGTTTTTTCTTCCCCCAATGTTGTCCTGTCTGAATCGAACGTCCGCTCCATAAAGGTTATTTCCCCACCCCTTTCGATTAAAACAATCGAAGATGACCGCGTTCCATAAATATCGCTGGTTATAAACAAAGGAGAAAGGGTGCGTTCCCAATCGAGGTCGACGCCGGTGTCAGGGAGCAAATCGTCTGGCGGGAAAGAGCCGTCCTTGAGCATGGCAAAGATGTCTTCATGGTTAACTTTTTCATTGCTTTCAAGCAATCTTTTCAGCGCACCCTTCCCTTTTGCGATCTTGGGCCATGGCGTATCCATAAGGTGATTGCTCAGGCCGTATGTGCCGGGTTTTACCTTTTGAATACGGTTTCCCCTGTTTGAATAATAGAAAAGACCGGAACTGTCTCCCACAAGCAGGTTAAACCCATTGTATTGGTCTCCAACGGACTCTATCTGTTCAAGATAGCTCTGGGGAGGTTCTTTGCTGAAAAGAAATTCTTTGACCAGAAATCCACGAGACGGTGCGTTGGATATGTCAAGACCCGGATCCCTGTAATTGGTAATGGCGGCCAAGCGTCCGGTTCGGGTGATACCCAGCCACATGCCATTATGTTTGAGATCCAGCCCGCCCAAAACATCTGGTGCATTATCCAAAAAAGACGCCGGTGCTGTGGGTCGATTGTAATATTCGTCCCGATTTGCCGCCAATACCATCCGGTAAAAAGGATGTGTATCGTATGAAAAAAGAATCAAGCACATATTTGTCTACATTTTCCTTATATCTCGAATGCGCCCAAACAAAATTGATAAAGGTGTTGGTTTTGGTGTGTTGTAACGTTAGGTTGTCGGAAAATCCGTTGACAAATAATACCGACTAATCTATTTTTCCTTTACTTGATTTCCGGTTATTGCTACAACTTAAAATCCGTATTTTCAAGAACATTTTGCCCTTTGGGAACGTCGAACTCACCGAATAACAGGGCTCGCTTTCGAAACCATAAAAGATTACAGGAGATTTCCACAGATGAACATCAGCAGAAGATTGGGCACTCTGGTCGTTTTTGCCGTGCCCGCCATCATCGGCGGCGGTATTGTTTATGCTTTATTCGGCAACTATGTTGCGGTTTTTGCTTATGAAATTCTTCTTATGTTTGTGGCGGTAGGATTTGCCAGCAAATAAGAGTTGTTAGCCTCAACTCTGCATGCCCTGCTTTCCCAATTGAATGCATTTGGGATCTTTATTCCCCGACTTTCCCTCAATTCGGGTTTTAAAATGGAGTTGCGATGCAAGATAAAACCTCCGGCAATATAATTTTGTGGTTTTTTTTGGCTCTTTTCCTTGTTTCAGCGTTTCTCCTCGGCCGGCTGTTATTCCCCTTTGTGAGTGTTATTGTTCTTGGTGCTGTTGTAACCGGCATCTTCAAGCCTGTTTACATCTTTTTAAGACAAAAAATTAATCCCACGTTTTCCTCTTTGTCAACCTGCGCTTTGGTATTTTTTATCCTGTTTATCCCCACCCTCTTTTTTGTGGGCATTCTGTCCAAAGAAGCGTACGGCCTGTATCTTATGGGAAAGGGCGCTGTGATCAGCGACCAGGTTAAGAACATTCTGGAAACCAGTACGATTCTGGAAAAAATAAATCTTTTCCTTTCAAATTTCAATATAGAGATCACGGGCACGGAACTCAATAAAGGAATTTCAGAACTGGGTAAAGTTGTGGGCCTGTTTTTGTACCAGCAGGCCAGTTCCATCGCCTCCAATGTGCTCAACTTTTTTGTATACTTCTTCTTCATGCTCCTGGTTATCTACTACCTTTTAATCGACGGGGACAGGCTCGTTTCGTTCATTATCGACCTTTCTCCCCTGCCCCAGGAACAGGACGAAAAACTGATTCAAAAATTTAAGGATATGGCCGGCGCCATTCTTATCGGAAACGGACTGTGTGGGATGATCCAGGGCGTTGCAGGTGGTCTTGTTTTTTCAATGTTCGGGTTAAAATCCGCCTTCTTGTGGGGCGTCATTATGGGATTGCTTGCGTTTCTTCCCATCATCGGCGTCGGAGCTGTTTTTATTCCTGCAGCTGTTTTTCTGATTTTTAAAGGACGGATTGCCGCGGGAATATTTTTCATTGTTTTTTATATGCTGCTTTCAGGCGGGGTCGAATACCTGCTGAAACCCAAACTGGTGGGAAAACGCGTAAAAATGCACCCGTTGCTTGTATTTCTTTCAATTATCGGCGGATTGCATGTCTTCGGGATCCTCGGCATTATTTACGGCCCGTTGGTTACAACTGCTTTTTTAACATTAACAGACATTTATTACACCAGCTATCAAGGTATGGTTGATCCTTCCAATCATCAAGAGACCGATAAAACCATATGAAAAACCCCGGCGAAGACCCCGTATTGATACTCGCCTCCAAGTCCCCACGGCGCCGGTACTTGTTGGAACAGGCGGGCCTTTCATTTTCCGTTATCCCCAGCGACATCGATGAATCGACCGTCCCCCTGTCACCTCCTGAAATTTATGTCAGGGTTCTGTCTGAAGCCAAAGCGGAATCCATTGCCAAAAAGTATCCTGAAAAATGGGTGCTCGGCGCCGACACCATTGTCCTTAAAGACGGCGCTGTGCTCGGAAAGCCCGGCTCCATAGATGAAGCGCGTTCCATGTTAAAACAACTCAGCGGACAGGCCCATCAAGTCTTCACCGGCTATTCCATAATATGCAAATCAAAAGATCGAAAATTCTCCGAAACTGTTCAAACAGAAGTTCTTTTTAAAAATCTTGCGGACGAAGAAATCGAGTGGTACATCCACACAAAAGAACCGTTTGACAAAGCAGGCGCATATGCCGTACATCCACACAAAAGAACCGTTTGACAAAGCAGGCGCATATGCCATTCAAGGACTCGGCACCTTTCTGGTAAAGCGCATCAACGGTTCCTATACCAATGTTGTCGGGCTTCCGGTTTGTGAGGTCATCGAATTTCTCATCAGGGAAGGTGTAGTGGGATTAACGGTAACCTGAATCTTGCATATGAAAGCCTCCGACTCGTGCAAAATTCAGGTGTAAACCCTATAGTTGCAAGGGTAAACTCAAGAAATAGGAATTTTAAGTCTTTGATAAAACGAATTCAAAATATAAAAAAACGGATTGAAGAAGCAGCCAACGAGTGCGGCAGGGACCCTTCAACCGTGCGTCTCGTAGCTGTGAGCAAAACCATCCCGGTCAACAGGGTCAAAGAAGCCATCGAAGCCGGCGTTATCGTTTTTGGGGAAAATTATGTTCAGGAAGCCCGGGAAAAATTCAATCAGTTAGCGACATACCCGGTATCATGGCATTTTATCGGACATCTTCAGTCCAACAAGGCCAAGTATGCCGTGAGGCTCTTTGACATGATTCACTCCGTGGACACTCTCAAACTGGCACGAGAATTAAATAAGCAGTCCCAAAAAAATGCCAAAATTCAAAACATACTCATCCAGATCAATATCAGTAAAGAATCGTCGAAATCAGGCGCCGATGCCGAAAATATTCTGGATCTGATCGATAAGGTGCGCCGGCTCGAAAATCTGTCTGTAAAAGGGCTCATGACCATGCCGCCATTTTTTAATGATCCTGAAAAGGCCCGACCCTATTTTTCAGCGCTTCGAGATCTTAGGGATCGGATCAGGAAAGAGACGCCTCCGGAAGTCGCCCTGGACGAGCTCTCCATGGGAATGACCGGCGACTTTGAAGTTGCCATCCAGGAAGGGGCGACCCTTGTGCGTATCGGAACCGCAATTTTTGGAGAACGAAGATGAAGATCCTTCTTCACATCTGCTGCGCCCCGTGCCTCATTTACCCGCTGAAAACCCTTCGAAATGAAGGATTTGACATCATGGGTTTCTTTTACAAAAACAACATCCACCCCTATACGGAGTGTATCCGAAGAGAGGAGACCCTGAAATCTTACAGCTCCTCAATGGATCTTTCAGTTATCTACCAGGAAGGGTACGATCTGGAAGGTTTCATCCGAAACGTTGCGTTCAGAGAATCGAACCGATGCGACTACTGCTACCATGAACGCCTCAAATCCACGGCGCTCATCGCAAAGCGCGGGAAG
>JAFCZV010000289.1:898-4467 GCA_019314155.1 Deltaproteobacteria bacterium | reverse complement strand
CGATTTTCTCATGAACCCTGCAAAAACGTATTTAATTTTGACAATACAACCCAACTGAAAATAAAATTGCCGAAATTTTACCCTTAATCGAAGCTTTTATGCAACCATTTTTCTTAACCCGAATCGTTCGAAAAAGAAAAGAAATTTATCACCACAGAAAGAAAAAATATACATCTTCGTTCTTTGGCGATTTTGCCATCCCTCCAGGCAGGTTGTGTCGTGCTGATGAATTTTTGATCAATTTTGTTTTTTTTGCTGAAGGGGTTACATTTATAGGATAAACCTCATTAGTTTGAACTAATTCAATTCAACATGAAAAAACAATCAGTTATAAATCTTGCCCTCATCCTCTGTTGGTATTTGTGACCAAATTGTGACCGGATGGCCTAAAAACACTATCTTCAAGCCTTCTCGCTGATTCTTGATTGTAAGGCCTCATCAAATGTGCATACACGTTTAAAGTTACAGTCGGGTTTGAATGTCCGAGCTGTGTTTGGATGTACTTGATATTCTCACCCTGCTCGATCAACAGGCTTGCATAAGTGTGCCTTAAATCGTGAAACCTGACCTTTCCTAATTCTGCTTTTTTTAATGCCGGCTCAAAAAAGCGATAATACATATTATTATGGTTTATTGGGTTCCCGGCTGTATTTGGAAAAACCAAATCAAGCTCACAGGAAGGGCAGGCCAGCTTCCACTTTTTTAGGGTTGTCATAGAAGTCTATGACATACCGCCAACCATTTTTATTGTATCGTTTTGTTATGCAAGCCATAAGACCCTCTTTCTCCCTGATTATCCACGGGCAGGGGCCAGGGAGCCCTTTTCGGCCTGCAGCGCCTAGCCCGTGGGGTTAAAATTGTGAAAAATAATTCATGGTTATATGTAGTTTGCCTCATAATTTCAGACAGCTTGCTATGACTGAGTGCTGTCAATGTGATCTTTCAATTCTTCTAACTGGTTAATTTTATTTAGATCTATATTGATTTGTTTCACAAGCATTCGATTTTGCATGGTTTTTGCATTAAATTTGACCGGTAGTTAAGAAATGGCTTCTCTTATGTACGTGCATCTTAGTTCTCGGTCGGATATTTATATTATATAATTTAAAAAATACCGAGCTAATAACGGCAACAATGGAGGTCTTTTCGATCAGAGTTTGTAACGAATACAACCTCTGGATTATCTACCTCCATTAAGCCCTTGAGATTGACCGCCACCTCTCTCAGGGGCTTTTAATTCCCAGGAAGCCGGATAGGGTTTCCGGTGTTCGGCTCCGGGTGCCTATCCTGGGCCTTGGATATGCGTTAATCTGAAATCGCTTTTTCTGCGGTCTCTGGCTGTTCAAGATCATCTTCAATCATCATCGGCGATGGTTTTTGCCGCGTCTGCGCCGGTCTCTTGCCTTTTAGTGTCTCTCTGGTGTTACGATATTTTCAGCCATGACGTTTGCCTCCTTTGGTTGAATGTCATGTTTAGGGCTGTCCTCGTTGGTCGACCATAACCTCACCTGGACAGCCCGTTCCTTTTGAATCCCCCTATCGATATTCAACCCCCTTTCTGAAAAAACAAAAGCGCCTGAAGGTGTACCCCGGCCATAGCATAGCCGCCTACAACGTCACCGCTGCAGGGTCCTTCAGGCGCTCTGTTTGTTAATTGATTTTTCATTTTGCCATGATTTTGGGTTGACAAAATATATTTAGTACATATATATAGTAAGACAACATATATACGTTGTCAAGAAAAAAATTGACAGCGTTAACGATTATATATATAAAGGAGGCATGAAAATTATGATCACCATCAAACTTGATCCAAAGATGAAAAAAGGCATTGAAAAGCTAGCAGACGAACAGCTTGTAAATATGTCAACCGTTATCCGTCAGGCCGTTGATAAATATCTCAAGGAGCATGACATCGACTGGCGAAAGATACCCGAAAAGAAAGCCAAAAAATAACCTTTAACCGAGGTTGCCATGAACTGATTGTTAAGACCCCATTTCTTATAGGTTGACAAAAAAAAGAAGAAGGTTTACAATGCCTCGGCATAAGGTTGACAAAAATAATTTTTAAGGGTCCAAAATGGTAAGCGTTCGAAAACGTGGTGAAAAAATACGACAATTCATTCTTGAGAATGTAGAAAATCATCCTAAAGACGTTGTTCGGATTACCTCTAAAAAATTTAATATTTCTCGGCAAGCTGTTAATAAACATATCCAGACCCTATCAAAACAAAGAGCAATAAAGGTTGAAGGAGCTACTAAAAGCCGTCAATATTCATTATTCCCAACAAAGATAGAGGAAAAAATATATTTTCTTAGTCCCGACCTGGAAGAGGACGTTGTATGGCGCAATGACATTCTGCCCTTGATGGGCGAGTTTCCTGATAATGTAGTTGACATATGGAGTTACTGTTTTACTGAAATGTTTAATAACGCCATCGATCACTCCTCTGGTAAAACTGTGATGGTGGTAGTTACAAAGACTGCCGTTACAACACAAATCTATATATTTGATGATGGAGAAGGAATATTTAAAAAAATCCAAAGAGAACTGAACTTGCTCGATGAAAGTCATGCCGTTTTAGAACTATCAAAAGGAAAGCTAACAACAGACCCCTCACGGCATACAGGTGAGGGTATTTTCTTTTCTTCTCGTATGGTAGATGACTATGAAATTCTATCTGGCAAAACATATTTTTCACATCACCATTCCAATGACGTTGACTGGATTCTGGAAAGGCAAAAGTTTCAAACAGGAACAAGTGTATTTATGAAAATGAAAAACCATACATCAAGAACCCTCAAGAAAGTTTTTGACCAATTCACATCTGAAGAGACTTATGGTTTTAATAAAACAATTATCCCTGTCCGCCTTGTTCAATATGGAGATGAGTTACTTGTCTCTAGGTCACAGGCCAAAAGGCTGTTATCAAGGATTGATAGATTTAAAACAGTAATATTAGATTTCGATGGAATAAAAGAAATAGGTCAAGCCTTTGCTGACGAGATTTTTCGTGTATTTTCATCTAAGAATAAAGAAATCCAACTATTACACATGAACGCCAATAAAGATGTTGAACAAATGATTGTTCGCGCCCTTTTAGTCGGCTACATTTCGGATTCAGAATTTTAAATAACTAAACATGAAAAATTGACGGTT
Source organism: Deltaproteobacteria bacterium (assembly GCA_019314155.1). GTDB lineage: Bacteria > Desulfobacterota > Desulfobacteria > Desulfobacterales > UBA11574 > JAAXQD01. The sequence goes on along the minus strand of JAFCZV010000289.1, from coordinate 1,307 downwards.
TAACCCTTACCCACACTCTCTCTATTCGTTGAAAAATAACCGTCACTATACCCCTTTTGTGCCTGTTCTGTGGGGTAGTTACGCCCCTTGTTCGTGGCGATCAATAACCATCCGCTTCCCCTTGATATAATCAACCACATCCTTTGCCAGATATACCCGAGTCCGGTATGAAACTTTGCAGAACGGAAAAATCGTTTCACTGGTTTGGCTTTTTGATTCTTTGTGGATTTTACGATATATGTAATCAGTACAAACTTATGTTGGGTTGTGCTTTTGGCAAGCTATCTTTCGTTAGATCCGGTGAGTTTTTGAACCTAAAAAGGAAAAATGTTGAGTGATTTAATTTGTTACTGTTTCAACTATTCTGCTGAAGATATTGAGCAGGATTATTTAAAAAATGGTAATTCCT
>JAFCZV010000289.1:0-889 GCA_019314155.1 Deltaproteobacteria bacterium | reverse complement strand
TTGGCAATTGTCAATGTGAAAAGAAAAATCCAAAAAGCAGGTGATGTTTACCAGATGTCCGCCGGGTAGTGGATGGCTTAAAGAACAAGAGTCCTTTTTGAATTTCTTTGGTAACTAAGTGGGCGACTTTCAATTATTCCCCTTTTTTTTGCAAGCGCTAAAAATAGAACATACTCTAACGCTTTTTGCTCCTTGCTTTTTATTTCATCTATTGTCTCAAGAAGTTTTCTGCCTTTTTGCTGTTTAATGTTTGGCATTGTCCGCCTCCTGTAGCGCCCTGGTGATTTATCCGGGGAAAGCGGTTCAGGAAAACCGCTTTTCAGGGAGCTCGCCCTATCCCCGGAAAATGAAAATCAGGTAAAAATTTGTGACCATTATATAAAAAAACATGGTAGAAAGTCGTAAAATACGATACAAGGTGTCAATCAGTTTTATTCTATATTCGTATATGTTATTTTACAATAATAAATGATGCTTACAGCTATAATCACTTTTATAGTGTAAGTTTGATACGGATATGGAAATTAAAAGATTTTTTCTGGAGCGTGTCTATATGATACTCAATATAGTTCTTTTTGCAGCCGGGTTTTTACTGCTCTATTATGGCGCCAACTGGCTGGTAAAAGGATCTTCAAGCCTTGCGCGGAATCTCGGTTTGACACCCCTGGTTATTGGCTTGACGGTCGTTGCATTCGGGACTTCAGCACCTGAGCTGGTTGTCAGCGTTGTATCTTCCATTAAAGGTAAAAGCATGATCGCCTTGGGCAATGTCGTCGGAAGTAATATTTGCAACATTGCGCTGGTTCTCGCCCTGGCATCCATAATACATCCGATAAAAAGTCAGCGGTCGGTATTCCATCGAGACATACCGATAATGCTCGGGATATCC
>JAFCZV010000288.1 GCA_019314155.1 Deltaproteobacteria bacterium | reverse complement strand
ATAGATGCCATCTTCAATGGCCTCAAAAATATTGTGTAAATTATCCCTTTCAAACCGCAGAGCTTCCTCCACCTGCTTACGCTCGGTAATATCACGCACGACAGCGATAACATACCCTGAATCTTGAATCTCGTAATACTTTAACGCAACTTCAACCCAGAAAGACTCGCCGTTTTTCTTTCTCGCCCGCCACTCAAGCGTCTGCGGCCCGTCAATAATTGCCCTATTGACCAGTTCTCCAGCTTGATCCTGGGTATAGGAATGTTTCCCTGAGCTGATATCGCTAATTTCCAACTGTAAAGCTTCTTCGCGATCATAACCATACATATCCAACATCGCACGGTTCACATCAAGAATCTTACCCGTCGAAGCATCGTGTATAAAAATGGCATCACTGGGGGAATTGTAAATTTCGCGGTATCTTTCTTCGCTTATTTGCAACGCCTCGTTCTTGACCATGATTTCATTTGTCTTTCTCTTTACCTGTAATCTTGATACGATGATTACAAGTATAAAAAAGATAAACAGAGCCGTGATACTTTTTAATACCGTACTAAGCCACCCGGGGAATACTTCAACCGTCTTTTCAGCGATTTCCGCCTCAAAATATTTTTCCAGCAACTGGTAATAGACTGAATGTTCGTCCTGTTTAAGTTTCTTTATATGATAATTTATTCTTTCGGCAAGGTGTGGGGTTAATTCGGCATCTTTCGGAAAAGCAAATTTCATATTAATGGGCTGGAAAATAATAGGTGTTTTTTTAACTTTAAAATTCTTTGCGTTTTTATTCCCGAAGTTCCTGTTTGTTATCCCTGCATCGACCCTGTTTTCTTCCACCGCCTTAAATACTTCCGTGTAATTAGCCAGTTCTTCCTTCAAGGTTGACACTACCTTTAAGGGCGGCGATCTTTTTGTTTTTCAGATCGCGTATGGATTCGATTTCCGTTTTATCTTTATTGACATACACCCTTGTCCAGCTCATGAGAACAGGGGCTTCAGAGAATGCATAGAGTTTATCACGCTTTTCTGTAAATGCCACATCCGGCATTATAGCTATCTCTTTATTTATTAAATGGTCGAGCCCCTCACTCCATGTCCCCCAGATATGTTCTATCTTCCAGTTTTCTTTTTTAGCTATGTGTTCTATGAGGTCAGGCCAAAATCCGGAAACCTTGCCGTTCGCATCCATAAAAATTTTAGGGTGATTCGCGTAAGCGCCGACCTTTATCGATAACGGTTCCTGCCCGGCGGCAATGGTCGAAATAAATGAGGCAGTTAAGATAAAGACAAAGGCAAGAATCATGGGAGGAAGAAATTTACGAATTATGCCCTGAATGTGATGCTGACCGGTTATGAATGGTTTTGTTTTTTTCATGAATCCCTACCGTAGATTTTTCGGTAAATCGGGCATCCCTTTTTAAGAATGTCACCCTTTGCAATTTAATATTGAATATTGACGATTGAATATCGTTGCAATTGAAAATTGTATATCGTTATAATTGAATATTGACTATTGAAAATTGAATATTTGTTGATGTCGCTTCAGGCTTCGCCTTCGGCTACGACCCGACAGGCCGCTCCGCCTTTGTGGATATTCCTAAAATTTTCACTTTGCCCTAATACTTTGGGTAAAATCCTTGACTTTCGACATCTGCTTTGTGTATAAATATCACATGCAACAAACTAATGAAATCAAGGCATCACTAAAACGTGAATATGTCCTGTATTCAAATGCGGTGGCATTCTATAAAAAGGCCTTACAGGAGTTTGAGAAAAAACATCAACTCAGTACCCAGACTTTCCTAAAAAGGTTTGAGGCCGGCCAGATGGGAGATGAGGCTGATTATTTTGACTGGTATGCCTTTGCAAGACTCCTTGCCCGGTGGCGGAAAACACAATCTGCAATTCGTTCAGCAATCCAGTGATACAAAGATACGTTGAAAATATTGAAAAAACTGTTGCTTCCTCCTCCATCGTCCTGTCCTCAAATATTCAATTTTCAATAATCAATTCTAACGATATTCAATTTTCAATATAAAAGTCCTTTTAATCTTCACTTTTCAATTTTCAATTTTCAATATTCAATTTATTTGTCCAGCACTTCCCGCACTTTTCGCGCCAGACCTTCCGGTGTAAAAGGTTTTTCGAGAAAATTTATCCCCGGCACCAGAACTCCGTGATGCACAATGGCGTTATCCGTGTACCCCGACATATAAATCACCTTCATCTGTGGATAGAGCGGTTGCAACCGTTCTGCTGTTTCCCTGCCGCTCATCTTCGGCATCACCACATCGGTCAGCATCAGGTCAATAGAGCCATCGTGCTCCTCGCTGACCCTTAAGGCATCTTCACCGTTTTCCGCCTTTTGGATACTGTATCCATAGCGTTCAAGAATCTTTCGCGTAAGATTACGAAGCCTGTCATCATCCTCCACAATCAAAACAGTTTCAGAACCGTTAAGATCGCCTACAGGAGTTTGTTCTTTTTCTTCCGGCGCTACACCCTCCTTCACCTTCGGCAGATAGACTTTGAATGTCGTTCCATGCCCAGGCTCGCTATATACCCAGATAAAACCAGTGTTTTGTTTGACAATGCCGTAAACAGTGGACAGACCCAGCCCGGTGCCCTTGCCTATCTCCTTGGTGGTGAAGAAAGGCTCGAAGAGATGTTCCTGGGTTTCTTTGTCCATACCGCTGCCTGTATCGCTTATAGCCAGCATTACATAAGAGCCTGGTGTTTCATTAATACCATGCTCGCTTAAATAGTTCTCGTCTATATGCACATTGGCCGTTTCAAGGACGAGCTTTCCTCCCTGTGGCATGGCGTCCCTGGAATTGACCGCCATGTTTATGATAATCTGTTCTATCTGCCCTGAGTCCATATGAACTTTTCGCCGCTCAGGTTCTAAAACAGTTTGAAACTCAATATCCTCTCCGATCATACGCTTAAGCATCTTTTCCGTATCGTTTATAACTTCGTTGAGATCCAGGATCTCAGGCTTTATCACCTGCTTACGGCTGAAGGCGAGAAGCTGCCGGGTAAGAGATGCTGCCTTGTTCCCGGCTTTCTTGATCTCTTCTATTCCCCTACGTAACGATTCATCCTTTATGACATCCATCAATGCAATTTCAGCATTTCCGATGATGCTGGTAAGTAGATTATTGAAGTCATGGGCAATGCCACCGGTAAGGGTGCCGATGGCCTCCATCTTTTGGGCCTGGCGAAGCTGCGCTTCCGTATTCTTGCGCTCGGTAATATCCTGGAAAGTTTGTATCGCGCCAATGATTTTTTCACCGTGGTCTCTCAACGATGCTGCAGTGAAGAAAAGCCATTTGCCTTTTTCTCCCAGATTAGGGTAAAAACTTTCACCTTCGTACGCCCCTTCAAGCAGAATAGATTTATGATGTTTCCCCTCATAGTACACGTTTATCTCTTCCTTTGTTGCTCCATTTACTATGAAATCAGCTAGAACCGGTCTTTCTGTCGGATAGAAGGCAAGCCAGTGTTTTTTTGTGCCCACCATTTCAGCCGCAGGAAAACCCGTCAAACTCTCACAAGCCTTGTTCCAGTGTGTGACGATGTGGTTGTTGTCAATGATATAGGTTGGGATCGAATTTCCTTGAATGGCTTGAGCAAGTTTTTCCTCGCTCTCCCGCAGCGCCTCCACAGCCTGCCTGCGCTGCCAATATGCCCCTGCTTCCTTTAAAGCCCGTTTAACAACAGAACCCAAACGAGAGAGATTGCCTTTTAAAACAAAATCCGTTGCTCCGGATTTCATACATTCAACAGCAACATTCTCGCCAATTGTGCCTGATACCATAATCAGAGGGATTTCCGGTACAGTTTCCTGTCGGATCTGCAAAGCAGCCACACCATCATAAGAAGGGAGGGAATAGTCTGTAAAGATCAAGTCGGGTTTTTCAGCAAGAGCTTTTCTAAATGCCTTTTCTGTTTCCACCCTTCTCCATTTTACAGTAAAGCCTTCCCGCTCAAGCTCCTTTACCGCAAGCTCGGCATCATCAGGATTATCCTCCAGAATCAGCAAATTCAGTGTTTTATTCTCCATAACATAGCTCCCTTATCGTAGTATTTCGGAATGCGGAATGGTCCGATTTCGGAATGTGGATTTCGGATTTCGGAATGTTCCGATTTCGGAATGCGGATTTCGGAATGCGGAATGATCCAATTTCGGATTGCTGATTTCGGAATGCGGAATAGTCTATCCGCATTCGTTCCATCCCAAATTCCGCATTCCCCATTCCGCATTCCGCATTCGAATCATTCCGCAATCCGCATTCGAATCATTCCGCAATCGAATCACTTTTTTGAAGGTAGTTCGTTTATTAACAACCAGTATAGGCCTACCTGCTTTACTACTTCTGCAAACTTCTCAAAGTTCACCGGCTTTTGGATGTAGCTGTTAACACCAAGGCGATAACTTT
>JAFCZV010000287.1 GCA_019314155.1 Deltaproteobacteria bacterium | reverse complement strand
CATAGCTGTGAGGAAGAAAAAATCAAAAAGGCGGACGCCCCTTACACCCCTTGAAAAGATGGATTTAAGCCAACTGAAGCTTTCGGCAATCATACTCGCACCAAGTGGAAATAGAGCCTTGGTGCAGGAAACCTCCGGAAAAGGATATGTCGTAAAAGAAGGAACGCATATTGGAATCCATTCAGGCAAAATCGTTGCGATATTAGCAGATCAAATCATTGTTGAAGAAGAGGCTGAAAATATTTATGGCAAGGTTTCTATCGTAAAAAAATCACTTAAACTCCAGAAACCTCCCGGAGAATAACATGAATTGTGAAATGAAAAAATGGTTTAAAATTGGAACATTCGGTTTCTTTTTGCTCGCTTTGCTGACCCTGTTAACAGGGTGTGCTTCCAACACCATGGCCGTCAAAGAAACTCAAAAACCGACCGTCGAATCTGCTAAACCCAAGCGGATCACCCAAATAAGCATTGCCGAAGATTCTGAATCAAGCATAGTGAGGATTGGGGGAAACCAGTTGCTTTCTTATACTTCAGTTAAACAACCGTTTCCGCTGGGTGTTCTCCTTTATTTTCCTGACACCGCCCTCGACAATATACAATCGAATTTTACACCGGAGAGCGATATTGTCGCCGGAATTAAATCTTCTGAATTAACGGCCAAGGGGTATGCATCCAGAATCGAAATATCATTAAAGAAAGATGTTTCATACGAAGTCGTCCGCAAAGATACAGGCCTTAAAATAGTGTTCAAAAAAATACCGTCGATGTCCGTTTCCGCCAAACCGGAATTAGAAAAAAAAGAACCGTCGGGGGACACATCCATGGCGCACGCGGAACAACCTGCCGCCCCCGATCAAAAGACATTAACGCCTCAAACTGAAACCCGTGAAATTGCTCAACCGGAAGTTGAAAAAAATTCCCCGGCATGGATTAATCGAATCGATTTTTCAAGTGAAACGGCCGGAAAATCTACGATTATTATCGGAACCACAACACCGGTCAAATACAATGTGAAAAAAATCAACGATAAAAAACTCCTGCTCTATCTTTATCATTCAAAACTTCCAGACTATCGCCAACGACCATTGATTACCACACGTTTTCAAAGTGCTGTCGATCGGATAACACCCTTCCAGACGCCTGCCATGAAAAATACATCGGGTCTTATAATTGAGCTGCGGGATTCTGTACCCTATTTTATCGAACAGACGGGCAACCTGATTCTGGTTCATTTTGAAGCCTCTTCCGTGCCGCCCAGGCCCCTTGACACCGCCGAGCTTCCACCCTGGAAAAACGTTATGGCAGAAACGCTTGATAAAACAGACGTCCCGGTACTGAAACCATCTGAACACAGGAAATTTAAAGCTCAAACCAGGAAATACACCGGCGAAAAGATTGCCATCAATTTTTTCGAAACCGACATTAAAAATGTTTTTCGTATCTTAATGGATGTCAGCGGAAAAAACTTCGCCATTGACAAAGATGTATCCGGACAAGTGACCTTGGCATTTGACAAGCCGGTACCCTGGGATCAGATCCTTAACATAATTCTGAAGATGAACCGGCTGGACATGGTTTTCGAGGGAGATATCATCCGCATTGCGACCCTTAAAACCCTCAAAGTGGAAGAAACGGAGCGGCAGGCAAAAATCGCGGCCGCACAAAAGCTCAAAGAACAAAAAAAAGCGCTGGAGCCCCTGATAACAGAATACATTCCGGTAAACTATGCAAATGCAAAGGCGGATGTGTTACCTCAGATTATACTAACCGAAGGACGCGGCACCATCAGCGTTGATGAACGCAACAATCAAATTATCATCACGGATGTGGCGGAAAAGATACAAAAAGCCAAAGAAACCGTCAAGCAAATCGACAAGGTAACGCCCCAGGTCATTATCGAGGCCCGGATTGTGGAAGTCTCCGACAGCTTTTCTCGAGAATTCGGGACTCAATGGTCGATTGCCGGCACAAAGGAAGATGCGCTTCACAGGGTGTTGGTGGTTCTGCCGGACAAATCGGAATTGAATTTTCCAGATTGATCGGCGACCAATTCCGAGTGCTGGACGCAAGGCTCATGGCTTCAGAATCTGAAGGCACGGTCAAGATAATTTCCGCTCCGAAAATTTTAACCCTTGACAACAAACCGGCGAAGATCAAGCAGGGATTGGCCTATCCTTATAACAAGTTGGATGCCGACGGGAATACCGTAATAGAATGGAAAGACATCGCCCTTGAGCTGGAAGTGACCCCCCATGTAACCCCGGACAACCGCATTACAATGAAAATCACCATAAAAAATAATGAAATCGGAGAGATTATCAACAATGAGACATCATTTACCACCAAGGAGGCCTATACCGAACTGCTGGTGGATGACGGGGATACGATCATTATCGGCGGCATCAGAAAAACGAGAAACGCCACGGGTGAAAGCGGAGTTCCATTTCTAAATCAAATACCGGTTTTAGGCTGGCTCTTCAAAACAAAACAAAAAACCGATGAAAAACAAGAGCTGTTGATATTTATTTCCCCCAGAATCGTTCAGCTCGAACAGATCGGTGTCCAGAGGTGATACAGAGTTTTTTACTCTAAATGCTTTATTTTTTGAACCGCTTTTTCCGCTTGTCTGGCCAGAGCACTTTTCGGCGCCAGTTCGTCGACTTTTTTATACGCATTCAGCGCGCTTTCATAGTCATGCAACAACGTGTACGCCGTGGCAAGATCAAAATATAACAGGGCCGTGCGCGGATACTCTTTTATGGCGCCTTCAAGTATTTCAACACCCTCCGGAATCCTTCCCATGGCCATGTAAGTAAGGCCGAGACCCCGCAGCGCATTGATAAATTTCGGCGCCATTTCAAGGGCCTCGAGGTAGTATTTTTCAGCTTGTTCATACGCCTTCTTGTTATAGTACGCCCATCCCAGATTCGATAGCGGCAAATGGGGTGAAGCATAGACCAGGCTTTCTCCAACCTCTTTGAAATACTCGATGGCCGCATCCCATTCCCCTTTGTCGAGATATACGGTCCCCAGGTTATTCTTGGCAGGCGCGTAATCCGGTTTAAGAGCCAAAGCTTTTTTAAAGTGGGTGATTGCAAGATCCGGTTTTTTTTTGGCTTTATAAGTAAGGCCCAGATCGTTTTGCAGAAAAGGATCGTCCGGATAAAGGGATTCGGCTTTTAGAAACTCCCTTAGTGCTTCTGTATAATTCCCCTGCATAAAGTATACTTCACCAAGATTCCGCGCCGCCTCTCCCTGTTTTTTTCGTACCTGCAGGTTTGATGTGCACGCAACGGTGCAAATTGCCATAACCGCAAGAAATATCCACACAAATCGAAAATTCTGCATCTTTTTTACCTTGTAACACCCGACAGTTTGTAACTGTCCTTTTACGAACTCATCAAAATGGCGTCTCTTCAACTCAATTATCATTCAATTTGACCATCATGATTTTTATTCCTTTATTTGCCAAAAACTCAACAACCCCGTCATGCAGAGGAACCATTGCCAAAAACGTCTCCGGTGTTTCGGCATCGTCGATTAAAAACCCGGGGATGGTGAGGGTCGTATTGTGTCCGGCGGATCTCTTGGCAGCCAAAAAACTAGGATTCTCGGTAAAGGTAACACCCATTGCAGCGAGAAGACGCGCTGAGATCGCATCCAAAGTATCACTATTTTTTACCTGGATGATGTTGCGTCCCGATTTTTTTATGGCATGAACCGCATCCCCATAAAATTCTCCGAAGTCGATAAGGAAAGAAGTGCCGCTGTCATGGGTGGCAAGATTTGAAGCCGCGTTAATGGTAATCCCTGCATACTCGAATGAAATCATCTCGTTGGGTTGGTATCGATACCCCATGGCCCCCAGAAAATTGCTGACAAATATTTTATGATTCGAGGCATTGATGACACGCATATCCCCTGGCATCCGCTTGTATCGGGGCGCATTCGATTCTCGGGCGGCGGAAATTTTATATTTGAGAACCTCTTTGACAACAATATTATTTTGGTCCAAATAACGAACGATGGACGTCGGTGTCCGCTCTTTTTGACCATCAATAAGTGTTATGCAGAGATAGCGCTTTTCTTCCTCGGACGGCTCGGGTTGTTCCATGATCCACATGCCCCGGACTTCGATCTTAACGCCATGATCTGATATAAACAAATGGTTCTTTACAATTTTATTTTCAAAGCGGCTCAAAACAGCATCAAAGATTTTTTCCACAGAATCCCCGGGTCCTGTTGTTACAATATGCACATTTTTCCAAAAAGATTTGGCCATTTTAATATCTGAAGCCTGATTGTCGGCATTCATTGGAAAGAACACCCGGGTGCCGTCTCTGAGTTCCATGAAAGGGGACCGGGAAAGATCGACTTTTACATCTTCCCATCCCAGACGAGGAAAGTAGTAAACACCTTTATTAAAAAATTTAGCATCCAGCGCCCAAGCGACCTTTGATAACGGAGATTCTGTCTGTTTCTCTGTATCTTTTGCCATGTAGGGTATCGATGTTTTCTGACTCTCGGTGATTGAAGGGCCGATGTCGGGTGTTTTGTCATGCTGGGCTGGTTGCTCAAACAGAGACGGGAACCACGGCTGGCTTTGAATTTTTGGATCAGGAATACGGATCACCTGGCCGACATAAATGCGGTTCAAATTTTTAATTTTGGGGTTCATCACTCTGAACAATTTCATACCCTGTTCATATGCTTTGGCACCATAACCTTCAAACTGTCTGGAAATAAGAATGGATATAAAATCCCCTCTTTGAACCCGATATGGAGACGAATATTTTTCAAGGGCTTCAGACATGCGGGAATCGGCTAGAAATGGAATGGTAACAACTCCCGGGGATTGCGCCGGCAAGGCGTCTTGGCGGACTTTCTTAAGAGGAATAAGGATGTGCTGTCCCGGACGAATTCTGTCGATGTCATGAACGTGCGGATTCAATCGTTTGAATATCCGTAAAAATTCCGGGAAATCCTTATGGGAAATCTCCCCTTTTTGTCTGAAAAGTTTAAGGATCCAATCATTTTTTTTCACAACATACGGATCACAGAGTATGTCCCAGCCCCGATCGTAACGAACAATGTAGTTTTTGTATACAAAAGCGGAATCTGCGGGACGAATAACAATCAGACATGCTAAAAAGAGTATCGAGCAACAGACGGATGTTAAACACACCCCTTGGGTCTTCATGCCTTCAGCACCTTTTTGAGACTCAAACGCGTTGCGACCTCCTCGGATATCCGTTCGACAAAATTATCGAACTCTGCACCTTTCAATGGTTTCCCCGGAGCAGGGACCTTTGGGAGATCCTTTGGATGAATGTAAACAGGCGCATTCATAAGTGCCGGGTCCGGAACAATTTCGAATTCTGCAGGAAAGCTTTTTTCAAAATACATTTCCTGAAAACCTGAAAACTTGAGTGCATGCGCTGTCGAATCAACCACGGCGACATCATTGTTTCCGACAATTTTCTGTTTGCGCGCTTCCACCAGGCCGGCAAGAGATTCTCCGCCGTGGGTACAGGCAATATGTCCGTTCCGGTTGGCCAAAAGT
>JAFCZV010000286.1 GCA_019314155.1 Deltaproteobacteria bacterium | reverse complement strand
GCAGATAGCACCACGGGCAGTATACAGGATCCAGGATGCCCTTTTATCAGCCGGTATCCGTCATCAATATCAAGTGCATTTCCGGCAAACCCGTTGGCCAGTGCGGCTCCTGAAGCTGACACCCGGCTACCGCTGACTAAAATGGTGGCATCATTACCGTTGAACTGTGCTGTTGCAATCCCGGCCATGAGCCCCCCAACAGGGGTTTCCGTACCGGCCAGCAACGCTCCTAAGGTGTCCAACAGGCAGCGTTTGGACTGATGCTGAACATCGGTAGGGATATTTTGCCAGTTTGTATCTAAGATAAATCGAATGACATAATCTGTCGGATTTTCCATTAAGCTGCTTTCTCCTCTTATTTCGTATGTGTTCAGGGGGTGCGCTCCCCCGCTTCACTCCGGTGTCTACGTGTCTGGTCATTTCAATAACTTAGCAGCGGGGGCATTCCTTCCGCCAATATCGTTACACGGGGAAGCGCACCCCCTGAAACCTTATTTCTTCTGAATAACAGTAAGATTTTTTTTGAAGTGAAATAATTTGTGCGAAACAAAAAACTATATTATCATATTTTTGATTTTCAATGATAGTGAAATGCTGAAAATAACATATTAGTTTAGTTCTTTGAAACAAATCGATTTCAAACGAGCTTCAGGTATGATTAAACTTTATACTGGAAACTGCTACAAAAAACTTTAGGTTCTTCTCCAATTTAGTTGGAGAAGAGGGTCCAGGGAATCAAGGGGTCAAGTGTTTGCTTTCAAAAGATTTTATCATTGTTTTGAGTATCCTTTCAACTTCTGCTATTAAGGCATGGATATTTTAAAGTATTTCACTCGAACCCTTGAATCCTTGACCCCTTGAACCCTAGGATCACTCCAACTCTTTTGGAGATGATCCAACTTAGCTACCTTCTTCTATTTCCGGGTTAATCAAAAACGTAGAATTTGCGTCAAAATAAATTATATGATATCATATTTCTAAAAATTCAATGTGTGTCGATATGAAGGAACAAGTCGTATTAATTACCGGAGTGAGTAGAGGATTTGGTCTTGAGCTTACTAGGGAATACTGCCAACTTGGCTGGCGCGTCTTTGGGGTGCTTCGCAGTAAGGAGGGTGCGACCCGGATTTTATCAGAATTTGGAGAGGTTTTTATTCCTATTGTAGTAGATCTTCGTGATGACTCGGCCGTAAAAGATATCCGGCTGAGTCTTGAGGCCAAGACCGACTCCCTCTCACTTCTCATTAACAATGCCGGGATCGGAGGGACTGGTCATCATATCGAGGACACTTCGTGTAGCGAGATTAAAGAATTGTTTGATGTACACTGCTGCGGAGCCATCCGATGTATTCAGGCAGCCCTTCCATTACTTAGAAAGGCTGAGCGTCCAACGGTAGTGAATGTCAGCAGCCGAGTGGGTTCGATTAACAAGGTATCATCTGGTAATCTTGATCATATTCCCCTTTCCTATGGTATTCGTATGGCAAAAGCTGCGCAGAATATGCTCAGTGCTTCACTTTATCGAGAGCTTAAGGGAACTGGTATCGCTGTGTTCGCAGTCCATCCAGGAAAAATCCGAACAAGGATGGGTAGTCCGGATGCTGATATGTCAGCGGAACAAGCAGCAAAAAGATTTGTAAGCTGGTTGCCGGATATCCGACTTGAGCGAGAATTCGGGTATTTCGAGAGTGGGGCTGAAGAGCTGGTGTTTTAAGACCTAAACTGATCGTAAACAAAATGAAGAAACTCTTTTCGCTCAATTGAGGTAAAAGTGTTATAGCGGTAAAAGTGATTGAGTGACCGCAAATAACTCAGGCCTGAAACGAAAAGTCATTAAATGAGGAAGATGTATCCATGAATTCTTTTGATACTCTCATTCAAAAAGATTTCAACGATCAATCACCAAAGCCGAAGGCTTTTGGAATCGGAGGCAGCCCCAGAAAAAACGGAAATTCAGACGTTCTCTTAGAACATATTCTCAAAGGAGTCAGAGAAAATAAAATCATAGCCGATAAGGTTCAACTAAGAGAATTTCAATATCAAGCCTGTATCGGATGCGAGAAGTGCAGGAAGGATAAAATCTGTACAGGGTTGAAAGACGGCATGTCTCTTCTTTATCCAAGAATTTTCGAATCTCAAGGCCTGATCCTCGTATCTCCCACTCACAACTATAATGTTACTGCATGGATGAAAGCCTTTATTGATCGTCTATACTGCTTTTATAACTTCGATGATAATCGCCCCAGAGGGTGGTCGAGTCAGTTGGCAAACCAGGGACGTAAAGCCGTCCTGGCGGCAGTGTGTGAGCAGGTAGACAAAAATGATATGGGATTTACGCTTGAGGCTATGCGTCTTCCTCTTGAAGCGCTGGGATATGAAATAATTGGAGAATTACCTGTCTTTGGAATCTTCGACAGAGCGAAAGTAAAGGAGAAAAAGGAAGTATTGATCACAGCTTCAAAACTTGGGGCAGATCTGGCAAAATCTCTTTTGCGATAAACTCATTTCATAAGCCATCATATCTTTCTTGATATAGCAGCTAATATTGGTCAGGTGCAATAAAACGCTTTAAGACATGTGATACGTTGTTGTTATCATAGCTGAGAATAGCATTTCAGCAGGGCTGGATTTAGGTTAAAATTCAATGTATTGTATCGCAGGAAAAACAGTTGCGTCTAAAAGGCTTCAATTTAATGCTGTCTTATTGGACAGAACTCTCCAGCACGCTCCCGTTGCGTGTCAGCCATCGATGGCACGAAACACTGTGCCGAAAATATCTCAAATATTTTTGAGGATCTGGACCCGTACTGTAAAATTGGCTTAAAATCCAATCAATGACGATCAGATTACCCATATGGATCATCTGCGGAAGATATTCCAGCTCAAGTTCATTTAAAGGCCCTATTGTGTTGATCTCCTTGCCTGCTTCTTGATAAGCTCCCAGAAAGCTTACCAATCGATCAAGCTGCAGATTCCCATCCGTACCCATCTCCCAGGAAGTACAAAAATACAGGATCGCCAGACCTACATCAAAACACCTGGCGTCAATCTTTGACCAACCAAAATCAAACACACCCGCTACTTTCCCATCCTTAAACTTAAGATTCCCGGGATGATAATCGCCATGAACGGCGAGGCGGGGCATTGCGTTGTATTGTTCTGGTGGTGGGATCTTCTTTAACATGCCAAGCAGATCATTGAATTGCTCCAAGAAAAATTCATCAAATGGAGATTCGGCAGCATTGCGGGCATATACTTTCCATTTTGACGCCATCAAATTAATCTCATCGAAATTACCCGGTTCTCTCCAACCATCTGTCCCTTGCCAACCAAATATCGTGTTGTGATACAAAGCGAGCATTTGGGCTGAATTTATTAATTCCTCATCAGAATATAGCGGGTGGTCCCAGCTGCATTTATCTTCGCCCGGAAGAAAACTAAGAACAACAATATAATTTGGGGGGTCTTTTTTTTTCAGGTTGCGTTCAATCTCAACGTAAGTTGTCCCATCTTTTTTCGGAATACACCGTGGGGAGAACTCAAAGCCTCTTACCTGTAATTCTTGCAGCAAGGCATGTTCAAACCGCACTTTTTCTTCAGGAGTCCCTTGGCGGTATCTTCTCAACAGATACCGGGTTTTTTTGCCAGCTCGAAGCGTTTCGATTTTATAGCTGTCATTGACGTAACCTCTATCAATTCGCTCTTGACGGACCAACTGTCCAATATCGTAGTGTTCAGAAAGAATATTTCTATTGCTTCTAAGGATATTTTCTTGAGTTATAATAGAATCTTTATTATCGATGATCACTTGCCGCCTTATAATTCATCAATTGAAAAGTTTACTGCTTAACAAATGTGTCTATCAATTTTTTGAAATAATCACTATCAGTGAGCGGTCGCTGGATACCATGTTTATTTAAACAATTTTCAAAGCGAGTACAATCATAAATACTTTCATCGTTTAAATACATTTCGACATCCACCAGGGATTGGGCCAGCACATTAAGAATATAATCATCTGCCTCTTC
>JAFCZV010000285.1 GCA_019314155.1 Deltaproteobacteria bacterium | reverse complement strand
ATTATGGATGGAATGGATTTCCCTCTTGATGGGGAAGGTGTCAAGTGGGACAGCTTCCCCGTTACGGAAATAGTTAATCGTGGTTGGGTAACGGGGCTTGATCCTAAAACTCAAGCTGAAGAGATTATGCGGGACCTTGCCTCTCAAGCTTGTGCTGATTCTTATTTCACGGATCAGAATCGTGCATGTTTGCGTAAGGGCATCAGACGAAGCGAAAAGGACGATCCCTATTCAATAGATGCATGGATATTAGGTGTTTTAGCACAAGCAGAAAAAATTGAGGCTGGATTAAAATTCAGTCAGAATATCCTGGATAAAAGCTTTATCGTCAAAGTGGTTTATTTAAGTGGATTAAAGGATGGGCCGCTAAGAGCAAAGGAATTTCTCCAGAATAAAGGCATAAAGTTGGTTATTGTTCCTCATTTCAAACGAACACATTTGGATGGAGCGGCTTTGATAAACAAAAAAGGCGAGCCAATCATAGCGCTGAGCCTAAGACATGACAGGCTTGATAATTTTTGGTTTACGCTTACACATGAATTAGCTCATTTAGCACTGGGCCATGTACACAGGGTAGAAGGTCAATGCATTATTGATGATCTCGATCTAAGAGAGTCTCGAGATGAAATGGAGAATGAAGCGGATGAATTGGCCAAGAAATCCCTGATACCAAGCCAATTATGGAAAAATCATCCGGCCCGCAATACAGGCAAGCCAAAAGATATTATAGACTTAGCCACAAAAGCAGACATTCACAAATCTATTGTTGCTGGTCGAATCCGTTACGAGAGAAATAATTATCGCATTCTTTGGCCCCATGTTGGGAACGGCATGGTGAGAAAATTATTTTTTGCCTGATGTCATAAACTTGCAATTTGTAATGACAAAGAAATTTCATTCAGGCTGATTAGCTGTGACTTGAGATACCATCATGGACACCGCCCGAAAATATTGCATAACAAAAACTGTGTTTTCAGCGACCGATCACAGCTTTGCCCAAACCTGTGATAAGAATAGTATCAGCATTCCAAGGCAAGCGCTTTAGGACGGTCGTACAATTTATCTTTTCTTCTGGCGTCACTTTTGCTTCAAGCTGTTATTATGCCGGGAAAAGCAAGGATAGACGTGGCCGGAGCACACGCTGCACAACATAATTTGACATGGCATTGAACTTAGAGAGATTTTTTAGGATGGTAATGACCGAAATAACCTTGTTGATCGGCTTGGCAAAATAAGGCTTCCGCCTAAGTTAAAGGATGCGAAACTTGAGTTATATCTTTATTGATTCAAAGTATCATAATAGGCATCCATAGCCTCTTTTTGCAAAATATGCGCCTGCCCCTGATATCTGGGTGAGAAATGGAACGGTGTAATCTGCTTTACCCGGGCTTTGCCTGCAATACTGCCGGCCTGCCAGGCGGTCAGATGGCATTTTTTTTCGGCAATAGCCCTGTCTTTTTCGAGAAAAGCCGCTTCAATAAATAGATGATCAGAATCTTTAACTAGTTCAACAATTTTTTCCACATTCGATTTGCTGTACGCAACATCCGCTATATATGAAACCTTCTGACCCGGGGTTATCAGCGCAATCTGCTTTGATAGGTCACCCAGGACAAAACTTTTTTTTCTACGATGTTTCTTGTCGTACTCGACCACGAATTCTGAATCAGCATCTTTATTGTTAAACAGCGCCTGCTTTAATTCCTTTAGCCAGGGACCGATCTCAAGTCCGAGATCAGAAACTCTGTCTTTCATTATATTCACATGAAATCGTTCCTTGAAGGCAAATCCGAGACAGGGAATACTGTGATCGAGAATTTCGGTAAAAACAGACAAAGAGGAAACAGATGATCGGGGTGCACTTCGGAAACATGTAACGTTAAAAGATTGCTGTAGTTCTTAACAAGGTTCCACGAATACGCGGCGAGCTTACCCTCGACATTTTTCAAAAAACCTTCAGGGCCGTAAATGAAAAGGTGTTGGTCTCGGCCAAGGAAAAGGCGAAGCAGCCGGTCAAACCCGATAAAATGATCCATATGCGTATGGGTAATAAAAACGTGGCTCGCCTTAAGAATCTCTTTGGCTGAAAGTGAATAAATATCTCCCAGATCAAATATGACGGCACGTTTTTCAAAAAGAAAGGGGATGAATAGTCCGGGATCATCAAAAGGTCCGTTCACTAACCGGGGGAGGAAGGAAGGGCGCATGGTTAGGCCAGAAATTTTACAACCTGTCGGTTTATGCAAAGATATATTTCTTCGTCCGAGCCAAAAATATCGACCACAACTTTATGATTAATAAGGTTCTCTATTACAAAAGCTGTAATATATAGACTGACAACATTTGGATTGGGTATGATATGTCTAAATGGCGCAATCTTATAGTCGATATCAAAGTCTTCATCATAGCTTAATTTTTTTATACACTGTGTTATCTCTTCTTCGAGTATATTTTTATTCGTGGTTTCCACCAGATTGCTTTCGACAAGCTTCATGGCAATGGCATTAGAAAGCGGTTCGATATGGTCTCTGGCTCTTTCAATGCCCTTTCTGCGAGCATATTCTTTTGAAGACTCGATTCTTGACAATATTTTTGCTTCGCCACTGCTTGGCCGAAATACTTTCCCCATAATATTTCACCTTTTATTTATATTAGATATTTAAATTAATTATTCTTGAGCAATAATAATGCCGGGAATGGTCTATTGCAAGAGAAATGTTTTACTCTGCCAATGTTAAGTCTCTTCAATAACAAGTTGGGCGGTTTTCCTGCCGTTCCATCGGTTCCAGCGAAGCCGAAAGGCAATTTGATCAAAATTTTTCTTCAAGGGGATGTCCGGATCAACGTTGAAATGAATCGAATTAAACGTTTTTTCTGTTCTTCCCTTCCCCTGACTTAAAACCATTCGTCTGTGATTTTTTCCTACCATTCTTGAAGATACAACATTGATATTGCCGGCCATAAAAAGTGGTTCATTATTACCCATCCCAAAAGGTTTTAAAGATTCCAGTTCATCAATGAGTTTGTCTGAGATATCTTCAAAATCAAGCACGAAGTCGATGAAAATTTTCGGGATAAAATCATCCGGCTTGGTCATGCGACGTACGGTGTTTTCAAAGTTTATTTCGAATTTTTCGATATTTTTGGCTTTTATTTTTAGACCTGCAGCCATGGAATGCCCCCCAAAGTTTTCAATATCATTTGCGCAAGCTGACAGCCCTTTATATAAATTCACACCCGGAATACTTCTAGCGGATCCTCTCCCAATACCATCTGTCGTGGTGATCAGCACAACCGGACGAAAATATTTTTTCACAATTCTTGATGCGACAATGCCCAGGACCCCTAAATGCCAGCCTTTCTGAGCCAAGACCATGGTGCTTTTTCGGAGCAGGTGCGGATTTTTCTTTAAATGGTCATGCACCTGGGTAAGAATTTTATTTTCGATACGGCGTCGATTCTGGTTCATATGGTTGAGTGAATTTGCCATTTTCTTTGCTGTCTTGACATCTCTGGCTGTGAGAAGTTCAAGTGATGTTGAAGCGTGGTCCATCCTTCCTGCCGAGTTTAAACGGGGTGCCAAGCCGAAAACAATATCATCTGTATCGACGGCGTGTTTGTTGGTTTTACAGATTTCCATCAGTGCCTTTAAGCCGGGTCGATGCGTTCGACCCATTATATCCAGTCCTGTCTTGGCAAGTATTCGATTTTCATTGGTCAAAGGAACCATGTCGGCCAAGGTGCCAAGGGCTACAAGATCGCAGTAACTTTTTAGATTGGGTTCCGGCCGGTCCTGCCAAAAATTTATGTCCCGCAGTTTTTTCCGAAGACAAATAAGCAGATAAAAGGCCACCCCAACACCGGCAAGATCATGAAAACCGATGAAAACCGGATGGGCAGTCACCCTGCTTGGGATTCACAACGGCAACAGCAGGGGGTATTATGTCCGATATAATATGGTGGTCGGTAATAATTACATCAATTCCTGCCTTCCGTGCAGCTTCAACTGCTTCGTGGCTATCGGATCCGCAGTCCACGGTGATAATGAGGTTTATTCCATTTGGCAACGCAGTGTCTGAAATATGATTTTTTCTCAGGCCGAAACCTTCGTTTATTCTGTGGGGAATATAGTATGACACATGGGCGCCCACCGAACGCAAAAAATCAAGCAGGATGGTTGTGGCCGTTATTCCGTCGACATCATAATCACCAAAGATCAAAATTTTTTCTTTATGCATTATGGCGGTTAAAATGCGCTCAACCGCAGCATCCATATCCCTTATGGCGAACGGCGGGCCTAAATGGCGGAGTGATGTGTTGAGGAAGTTTGAGGCATCTTCCGGGGAAAGAATATTTCGATTGACCAGGATCGAAGCAATGGCCGGATGGCATTTTAGAATTTTGCACAGTTTTTCTGCCAAATGAATATCAGGCTTTAGAATTTGCCATGCTTTTTCCATTAACAGATCATGCAAACTCATTATTCGTAAATGTTCAGAGGGTGCGCTTTTCCGTGTAACGATATCGGCGGAGTGGCTTCGTTATTTCAATGGCTTAGCAGTGGGGGAGACCGCGGCTTCCGCATACTTTTCGCGGGAGAACGCGGAGGGGGCAGGAATGCCACCGCTGCTAAGTCATTGAAATGACCAGACACGTAGACGCCGGAGTAAAGCGGAAGAGCGCATCCTCTGAACACGTACCATTATTCCATTATACCAATGGTGAGCAAAGCGAACGACGTTCTTTTCCGTCGGGACTTTTTTATTGATATGATAATGGATATAATGGTACTTAAACCATTGAGCGAAAGTCGAGGATGGAGTGGCGTCGTGAAGCAATGGTATAACTTGAACACAACAAACAATCTTTGATTTTGGATACTATAAAAAAATATCTTCGAATTGATCGTAGAGAAATCTGTTTTTTAAAATTTATTTTAGAAGCGTACGACGGTATCGCATCCTTAACAACCGTCAATCCTGATTTGGGTGTTGTACGGCTCCATATTCCTCCGGGATGCGCGGAAGATGTAAAGATTATTTTGCAGGATCTCAAAAAGAATTTTATTATTGAAGATGCAAGTGCGGAGACTTCAGAGAATAGATGAAAAAGAATTTATACATAAATACTATCGGCTGTCAGATGAATGTGTATGACTCCGAACAGATAGCCAAGGGATTAAAGACATTACAATACAAAATGACGTCTTCCATAGAAAAGGCGGATTTGATCATTGTTAACACGTGTGCCATCAGGGAAAAGGCCGAGCAAAAAGTGTATAGCTTTTTAGGACGGTTGGCCGGATTGAAAAGAAAAAAACCTGCCCTTATGATCGGGGTCGGTGGATGTGTGGCCCAACAGGAAGGCAAAAAAATCCTGGAGCGTGTGCCGCATCTTGATCTTGTTTTCGGGACAAATGCTATCGGTCGTTTGCCTGATATCGTCAAGGTCATTGAGTCCAAAAGATGCCGAATTGTCGACGTTGAAATGTCGGAACAGATTGAAGAATTGAATTTTGTCAAACAGGGACATGACAGGGGAAAGACAACGGCCTTCGTGACCATCATGCAAGGGTGTGATAATTATTGCACCTACTGTGTGGTTCCTTATGTACGGGGAAGGGAAACCAGCAGGGATCCAGAAAATATTGTTCAAGAAATCCGATGTCTTGTTGAATCCGGCGTTCGGGAGGTAACCCTGCTCGGCCAGAACGTGAACAGCTACGGTAAAAAGGAAGGCCTCTGCACATTTCCTGAACTTTTGCGGCGTGTCAGCGACACTGACGGGCTTTTGAGAATCAGGTTTACAACATCACATCCCAAAGATCTTTCAGAAAATCTTATTTTTGCTTTTCAGGGCCTTGAGAAATTATGCAATCATATACATTTGCCGATACAGTCGGGTTCAAACAGGGTTCTAAAAAACATGAACCGAAAGTATGCCCGGGAAATATATCTTGAAAAAGTCGATAAACTGCGTCAAACTTGTCCGGAGATTTCCATCACATCTGATATTATTGTGGGTTTTCCGGGGGAGACAAAGACAGATTTTGAAGAAACCCTTGATTTGATTCAAACTGTTGAATTTGACGGGCTGTTTGCGTTTAAATATTCTGACCGTCCAAACGCAGCAGCAGCCCGATTTTTGAACAAGATCTCTGAACAGGAAAAGAAAGAGAGATTGCAGCAGGTTCTGGATCTTCAGGATCGTTATACAACCAAAAAAAACAAGGCGCTGGAAGGCTCCATACAATCGATTCTTGTGGAAGGTTTAAGCCGGAAGCAAAACCGGATGGACAAACCGAGCAGACACTCGGATATCCAGTGGACCGGCCGTACATCCACAAATAAGATCGTAAATTTTAATCGGATTAATGGGGATATTGCGCGTAATGATATTGTTCCAGGACAGATTGTGAATGTCAGAATTTTGAAAGCATTTTCCCATTCACTCTGGGGCGAACCGGTTAGCGCAAAACCAATTTCTTTTGGTTTGAGAGGAGATGAGAGTTATGTTGCATGAAGTAAACGTAGCGAGTATGGCAATAGATCCGACGTCGAATACGCCGATTCTTATCTTAAAGTCTGTAAAAGGTGATCAGGCTGTTCCGATATGGATCGGCTTGCTCGAAGCTACATCCATAGCTTCAGCACTTAGAAACATCAAGTTCGACCGCCCCATGACCCATGATCTTTTCAAGAATTTCGTCGAAAATCTGGATATGGCGGTATCGAAGGTCGAAGTGTGCGATCTAAAGGACAATACCTTTTACGCCAAAATATATTTCGTATCTCAAGAAAAAAGTTTCAACATAGATGCCCGTCCAAGCGATGCCATTGCCATTGCACTTCGTTTTGCTGCTCCCATTTATGTGGCGGATAAGATTTTTGAACAATCTCTAATGACTGAGGGTGATTACGAAGTATTAAACAAAAGCGAAGAAGGGAAAAAATGGGCGGAATATCTTGAAAATCTTTCACCTGAAGATTTTGGGAAATACAAGATATGATAGTTCCGTAAAAAGTCTGATTTTGTTCGCTCCGCAAACAATTTTGGGATTTATAAACAAGACGCCGGGGCTCAAAAAAAATTTTCGAAATATTACATCGTAAATTTTCCGTTTTCATAGATGGCAACCTTTTTGCCGGATGCAAGATGTGCGACAACCCTTTTCTTTTCAGTATTGACAAGGTCCCAGTGCAACGCTGAATCGTTGAACCCGAGCTTTTTCTTTTTTTCTCCGGTTAATTCTTTTGGATTTCCGTGATACGTATCAGCATAGGAAGATCCCAGCGCTACATGGCAGTTACCGTATTTTCCGCCGTAATTTTCATCAAATAGCGTATTTGCCATAAAGGTGTTGATCCTGGAAAATCTTTTGTCTGTGAGGGAAAATTCACCCAGCTTATTTGCCCCTTTATCCATAGAGAGCTGCTTGATAACAAAATTTTCTCCCTTTTGTGCCTGGATTTTAACCACGCCTCCTTTTTTAAATTCGAGCCTTACCCCCTTTACATAATTTCCGCTCCGAAATGAAGGCTGATTTGCAAAGTATGTCCCCCGGGTTCCCCTCCAGTCCGGTGAAAGAAATATCTCAAAACTTGGGATGTTGTGACCGGAAATGCCGATCCATTTCCGTTTCTCACCTGGGGTTATGGTAAGGTCTATATTTTCGGATTCAATATGATAGAAATTAACTTTCATTCTGTTCAGCCACCGCTTTACGGAGGTTGCGTTTTTATAAATCGTTTGCCAATGGGAGACCGGGTCAGCTCTGTTTAGAAAGCAGGCTGTTGCAATCTGATTCGTATAGGCCTTCATGGAGAGTTTGGCATGTCTGGCTTGTTCTTTGGTGGGAAACGTGCATAGGGTCCAGCCGAAATCACCTGCTTGATCCCGGACATCAAGAATATCGCGCAAGTACTTTCTAGCGACAGCAGCTTTCCCGATCTTTTTAGGATCTATATGGCTCAAATGGGTTATTGATTCCGGTGCATGGAGAAAAATGCTGCCGTTTAGATGCTTAAAAAGCTCCTTTTCACCGGGGGTCTGG
>JAFCZV010000029.1 GCA_019314155.1 Deltaproteobacteria bacterium | reverse complement strand
ATATCATTGGCTGGTGCACGAAAATCTACTGGCCCGACTACTGGTGTGTAGCGGATTTCAACGTGGTCAAGAAGTGCTACTCCTTTGATGCAAGGAAGAAGTAGCATGGAAGAAGATGTTATCAAGGAACTCAAAAATCTCGAGGGGATGGTGCTCAACTGGAAAAAGAGTTTTTTAGGTTGGGCATCCCCTGAGTTGGATAACGATTATGTGTATCATGAATTCTCTGAAGAACTCCAGAACTACGTTTATCCCTATGTCAGAAGATTGTATGAGACAAAACACCTCAGCGCTTCTGAAGCCGAAGAGTTCATGAATAATTGCTACAGACAGGTAGAAGATCTTCGCGACCAGTTGAAAGATGTGGAGACCAAGCAAAGCAAAAAGGAGGTATAACATGCCTGAAAAATGTCGTGTGGGTGTCTGCGGATACGACCCCATGCTCGTGAAAGGATACTTGGCGGCAAATATCAGAGCCTTATGGTGGCATATATCCGACGAGCTGTACGAGGAGTTTGACATGAAACCGGGAATGAAGGTTTCCGGCAAACTGTTGAAGGTCTATAACGGAAAAGATGGAAAAGAATCCGCAGGCCCCAATGAACCCTTTGAATGGGAAACATCCAAGGAGTCGGGCCTTGTTGTGGTGCTGCCGTCTGATGTCATCGCCAAATACAAGCTCACCGAGTGTCACTTCGTTGAGATGCTCATTGATAAGATTGGCGGCAAAGACGTCTACCCCGGCGAAGAGAAAATGAGCGAAAAATTCTGGCCCGAGGAGATGATGAAGCTGGACTTTGTCCTTGAATATATAGAGTAAATCATAACCGTTAAATATTGATCGTGTGTGAGGGGTGACGGAAGAATATTCTATTAACCCCCTTTAAGGAGTGCGTGTTCACCGTCTCGGCGACAAACTCCAAAAGAGTGTATCAAGATATATTCCGCGCCCCTCATCCGATCCTGATTTTTATTTTTGGAGCTTACAACATAAAATTGCCAGTAGGGGCTTTCGGTCGCTCCTATTGCCTCCGGAACAGCGGGGAAGGTGCGTTTTTTCTCCGCTGTTTCATACCAAATGCCAGGGAATTTTTTTATAAGCACCTTCTGGGCTTGGGGTATTCAGCCGGTTTGCCATGACCTTAGATCGGGTGAACGAACGCACCGGTGAATTAGGCTCAGTAAAAATATTAAAAGCTTCAAGACAGTGAATGGTTACACAAAACAAATTCCTATCCTCGTACTGATCGCAAATAAGAAAATCCGAAGTTATGTTATAAGCCTATGCAAAAGAAACAACCTGAATCCTCTAATAGGAGCCGATCTCGAAGAACTTGTAAAAAGAATTAAAAAGATACGCAGCGCCATCATTATCATGGACTTCGAAGTTGTAAACACTTACGGCGTGAGGATCTATTCAAGAATTAATGTTGCTTGCCCCGGCTGTAACGCCATCCTGCTTTGCGACCAAAAACATCGAGGCCTTATCAAGCAGGCCGTGGAACTCGGTGTCTACGCGTGCATCCTTGCACCCTACGAGGAATGGGAAGTGTTGACCATGATCCGGAACATCATTGCCAAAAATAAATTGCAGGACCAAAAAAAACTCATAAAAACCTAGAATAAGAATTGGAATTTCAGCATCAAAAACCCAAAATTTCCAGGCTATAAACCCCATCAATAAGATATTTACATTCCTGCCTTATCCGCGCTTTTTTTCAAAAACTAACCTCCCTGTGACCTTCGTCTTCGACGCCCCTGGCAAGGAAGTATGGCCGCCTTATGTTTGTCAACTACCCCCCGCCCCCCCGCCGCACAGCGGTTGGTTTGAATTTTCTGCCCTATGCCGAAAAGATAAAAGCGCGTCAGTGCTTAAACGTTGAGCATTCAACTATATGTGAAGCATTCGGTTTGTTTGGCAAAAATCAGATCTAACTTATTTCCGTCCAGAAAATAAGAAGTGATAAACAGAAAAGGATAAACGAGCATTTATGAAGTAAGAAAAAAAAGTTTTGATGATTTTTCGGTGTTGTTTTCAAAATAGAAGCCTTTTAAAAAGCTTACAGGGATCAGGGATCAGATTCTTTTTTCAATTGATTTTTGCCAAACTTCTAAATCACGATAACTTTGAAACATCACAATTATTGCCCTTCAATCCCTGACCCCTGATCTCTGATTCCTGATCTACGACAGCATCACTTTGGATCCCACACTGTTGAGCACAAAGCTTTCGGGGAATTCCTTTTGAAAACGATGAATGGCTTTCCAGCCCGTACAGTGCATGGGCACCAGCACATCGGGATCTATTTTTTTCAATGCATCAACCGTCGGATCATGGAATTTTTCAAAAAACGGGCCGGATAGGTGAAATCCTCCTAAAACGGCATGGACTTTCTGCTCTCCGGTAGTTTTTTGGGCAAACATCAATGTATTGACAATTCCGGCATGGGCACATCCGGAAATCACAACCAGTCCTTTTCCCTTGAGTTTCATGGCAATGGACTGGTCGTCAATAATCGGATCTTGAACCAGTGCGCCGTTTTGTTCTATGAGGGCATTGGGCATGCCTTTTTCAAAAGGGGTGGTTCTTTCCACTTCGCCGGTGACCATAATCATATCATCAGCGAGATAGACGGGTGTTTCGCTTTCTATGATGTCAACGTTTTTTTCGTTCAGTTCATCTTTCACAACCGTTCTGGGCCAAATGCTTTTGGCCCCATCAGGACGGCGGGTATAGCGGGGATATTGGAAAATGCCGGGGTGCAGTACCAGTGGAACGGTATGGGATATTTTATCGAGAATGCCGTGCAAGGTACCTGTATGATCCATATGCCCGTGACTTAGGACAATGGCCTCTATTTCCTCGATGTTCACATCAAGGAGCGCCATGTTGTGCAGGACCCCCACCTTTGTATAACCGGTGTCAAACAGAATGGTGTGTTTGTTTTCCCCCTGATAAACCGTGACAAGCAAAGAGAAACCGTGTTCAGCCAGAAAAGTGTCGGTGTTAATTTTGCCTTCCTTTGCCAGGGGGGGGCGGATTATCGTATCGGTGCTCGGCAGCAACAGGTCCACGTAATTGTCCATTAACGTGGTAATTTCAATACGATCCACAGTTTTTAGCGAAACAGATGCATTTTCATTCATGGTTTTTCCTCCATTCGGTACTCATTGTTGTTTATAAAACCCCATATTACGGACAACGATAGAAAGAAAACCCAACTTAACCTGAATTATGCGGGAGTCGTTCCTAAAAAGCTTTCCCGCACACCAGTTTGCCCATTTTCGATGGGCTTTCCCCTGCCCATCGCAGGAAACTGGACCAGAACCTCCCAAAATAGCCTCGCTCCAGTCCCAAATCCTGCCTGAACCACTTTTTCCATGATTTTTACAAATACCTCTCCTGTCGGAACTTTACAAACCATTTTTCTGGTCATGCGTCCTCAATGCTGGCAATCGAGTACCGCCCGGTAATGGTGCCGCAATGGAAACGCAGACGCAATATGCACGTACCAGAATCCAAACTAAGCCATTTAAGGGTGTGCTCATGGTAAGGCATGTCAGAATTAAAGGAGGATAATTTTTCAGATATCATTATCGCATCCCTTTTTGAATGGGAATAGATACTTGTAAGGTATCGAAAAATCTTTATAGTTCGATCCAATCCTGAAAATTACATATAATCAGAGATCAATTTTATCTTGGTTCCGTAATAATCATTTCGATAGACAGGCCGTTTGATTCTATCTCCTTAATCAACGTTTCTAAATCTTTAACCTGCTGAAATGCCCATCTTGCAAAACTGGCACCTTCAACATACGGCAGTATGCTCTCTTCTATTTCTTCCCAAAAATCCTTCACCAGATATTCGTTACCGCCATTATCGTCAACCTGTGACAAATAACTTGCCTTCCAGTTTTTTACCATCTGTTTAAAGGGTTTAATCTGCGTGTTTTCTTCTATAAAGCACACTATATGTATCCTAATCAGATGTTGCGGTTTTCAGGTATTCGGGTTCCGTGTTCGATATTATGCGGTTCAAATAATGTCTGTAATATTAACTGCTGTTCCAACCCAAAGATGTCTATTAAGAATCCATTTATTTCCTAGCGGATTCTATTCACTTCTCCATGTAATCAATATTGTTTGATTCACACCAGTCTATAATAATTCTCCTCATCGAATTGTATCGATACTTATACCAATCATCGGCGATTCCGTATTTATGAATATAGTTGTTGAATCTATTAAAAGCGCCTCCACCAAAAATCGCCTGACACAAGGGCTTAGAGATCTTCTCGTCATCTAAGGAAATACAGAAGTTTTCCATTGTACTGTACTCATGGAAAACGAATTTTCCAGGGATTGCGATGTATTTCTCTTCTTTCTCATCGGCCAGAATTTTTCGGGCTAACTGGATCTGTTCTTTTTGCCACTCGGTATAATCTTCCAGCTCGACATCCTCTTCGGCAGCACGCAATTGTTCCTTGGATATAGAAAATAGTTCGCCTCTTTCTCTATTGAGATACCACGCAGTGTTGTGTGCTTGAAAACTTATACAGTTGATAATGTCACTGAGTTTCACGCGTGGTCTCATTTTTGCTCCAAGAAACATAAGGCACATTTAATTTGACGCTTCGGATATTCTATCCGGCCAACTGGACAGTATAATAGGCCACTTCAGGGCAAAATTTTTCCAGCGGCCAGTTTTTCGCTTCTATTGGCTCAGGCAATTTCAGTTTCATTACGTAAAAAATGTCAAATTCTTGATCACCTATAATTGTAGCAAAATTTTTAATTTCAAAACCAAATTTTTCATAGAATTTTACTGCACTTCTGTTGGCAGAATTTACGCGCAATTCAACTGCTTCGACATTCTCTTCCGAAAAGAACCTGAGGCTTGTTTCGAGTAGCTCTTTAGCAACACCTTTGCCTCTGTGGTCAGGGTGCACTGCAATTCTTAATATTTCTACTCTTAATCCGAGATCGCATATACAGGCAACTATGTAGCCAATGATTTCTTTTTGTTCAATAACGAAAAAAATATCCTTTAATGCGATTTTAAAGGTATGAGGGGTCCAAGGAGTTGGGAATGACAATTGATCGATTTCTAAGACTCTGTCCAGGTCCTCCTCAGTGGCGGACCTGATTACCATGCTATGTCCTGCGGCATATGTATTCATCATGTCCTCCTTTTTGGTTACGTGTTACATAAACGTTGGTGGATTTTCTTTCTCTCCATCTACTTATAGCAGCAACTATCGTGCCATTAAGTCTTGTTTGGTTTAATATGTTGATATCACTCTATTTATAGTTCTTCTCAATCCATCAACACCGTTGCGTATTTGCAATCTTGCAATGCTGCAATTGCAGTAATGCAACTGTCCAAGCTGCAAATCATTCTTCTTAAAATTTATAATCATACTTAAATTTGAACAGTTTGCAGAAGTCGTACGGAAACAGTTTGCTGTAGTTCCAGAGAGTGAAATCAAGAACGCACATTGCGCATACAGATGGTATAAAAAGAGTTCAATAGATACTGATTTGTTTGACGAAAGCACGTTTCTAAATATCGTCTTGAATATCAAGATATGTAAGCGCGAAAAAAGCATAAATATTAAGAATTGCGGTGCACCAACCCTGGCTTACAACTCGTATCATAAGGCGGCAATGGCAAGGACGCTTATGGAAAGGATTTAAATAGAAACCGACGCTTCGGTTTAATATGGTGATCGTTTTTCAGAACCTGCGGATCTGAAAGAGACCCTGTCTCACCTTTCTATGATAAAAAAAATACCGGAAGATAAGCTTGCCGGCATTGTAGCGAAAAATGCGGAAAGGTTCCTTGGATTATGAAATGAGGGATTATTATAGCAGGTTTTTTTGATCGGGGTGTATACCGAACCGCTTCATCCGGTTCCAGATGGTAACCCGTGTAACCCCAAGAGTTCTGGCTGCCTCTGACTGATTCCCATTTGTTTTTTTTAGAGTCTCTATAAGTTCTATTTTCTTTATTTCTTCCCTATTAAGAGAAGGTTGCTGGCTACCTTTTATTGTTTTTTTCTTGTTAATGATGTTTAATGGTAGGTGGCGTGGTTTGATCATTGTTTCCTGGCAAGTGACAAACGCGTATTCAAAAGCGCCTTTTAATTCTCTCACATTGCCGGGCCACCAGTAATTCATCAAAGCGTCCATTGTATCAATATCTATTCCCTGAACATTTTTTCCACTTTTAAGTTGATTTTTGCGAAAAAAGAATTCAGCCAAAAGGGGAATGTCCTCTAATCTTTCCCTCAAGGGCGGCAGGTTGATGGGGATGACATTAATTCTAAAATAAAAATCATTCCGGATAACGCCTTCATCCACCAGCTTTGTCAAATCCCTGTTTGTTGCTGAAATAATTCGAACATCAACAGGAATGGATTGACTGTCACCCACACGTTCGATAATCTTGTCTTCAACCACTCGAAGAAGTTTTACCTGTGTAGAAAGGGGCAGATCGCCGATTTCATCAAGAAAGATGTTTCCCCCATGGGCCTTTTCAAATCGACCTTCCCTGTTTTTATACGCACCAGTATATGCGCCTTTCACATGTCCAAAAAGTTCACTTTCAAGAAGAGATTCCGTCAATGCTGCGCAATTGACCTTAACAAAGGCGCCTTTCTTACGATCACTAATCTCGTGTATAGCTTTACTAACCAATTCTTTTCCGGTCCCGCTTTCGCCATATATAATCACCGGTGCATCAGATTGGGCGGCATTTTCAATCAAATCGAATACCTGGAGCATGGTGTAAGAAACACCGATGATTCCATGAAAACCGTCTTTTGATCTGAGCTCCCGGCGAAAAGCTGCAATCTGGTTGTCTTTTTCAATAATTTCCGTAATATCGGCTATTGTTTCAACCGCCCCTATTACCTTTCCTTTGGCATCATGAAGGATAGAAGCATTTTTTAACGCATGAATGAGGGTTCCGTCTTTTTTTACCAGCGTACACCTTCGTCGAACCATGGTTCCGGTATCAAACAATACACACCATTGGTCTCCTTTATTTTTTCGGGCCAATTCAAACAAATTACAGTTTAACACATCACAAGTTTTTCCGATAATGTCATCTTTTGAATAGCCGGTAATAAATTCAAAGGCTTTATTAACAGAAATGATACGACCATGCGTATCCACAATCATGATACCGTCTTGAATCGTATTGACGACTGTTTTCCAATATCTGTCCAACTCCTCTTCGACCATCAAATTTCCCCTGTTTAAATTTAATAGGTGTTAAATTTTATTTTTTAACATTTAAACAGGTTAATGACAAGAGACATTTTCATGCATTGTTCCTGAAACCGTTACCTATAAAGGGATAATGGGGAAAAAATCGTCAAAAAATCAATTCATGTTAATGTGGCACCCATTTTGCGTTAGCATTGCTGAAACCGGAAAACAATTAAGGAGTATTCAAAGTTTGAAATGTAAAGCGGATCATATCCTCGATTGCAGAGGATCAATAACCTCTATTTCTCTGTTGAAATTGATTCAGACATTTAGAGAAATGAAACCGAATGAAGTTTTAGAAGTACTTGGGAGCAATTTAGATACTCGCAGCGATCTATTCAAAGTTTTGCCGGACGACACTTATGAGTTGATTTTTTTAGATGTTGTTGAGGAAGGGGATTATTTTTATCGAATTCAATTAAAAAAGAAAAAATTAGGGTGAAACGATGCCAGGAGAACCCATTATAATCAAAGGTAAAAAGAAAAGCGGCTTTTTAGACAAGGTAAAAGAACTTCTTCCAGAAGGCGGAAATCTCAATCTCTGTTTGACCTGCGGTGCCTGTTCTTCAGGATGTCCGGCCACCGGTCTGGAAGATATGGATCCTCGAAAGTTTCTAAGGATGGCGGCCCTGGGCATGGACAAAGAAATTTTAAGCACACCCTGGGTATGGATGTGTACCATGTGTCAGCGGTGTATTTATGTCTGTCCCATGCAAATTGACATTTCCCAGCTGGTCTATAATGCCAGGGCAGCCTGGCCAAGGGAGGAGCGTCCCAAGGGTATCCTGGGCTCCTGTGACATGGCTTTGAGAAATGATAGTTGCAGTGCCATGGGAACATCCGAAGAGGACTTCAAGTTCGTAGTAGAAGACGTTCTCGAGGAATATCAGGAGGCCCAGCCGGAATTCAAGGATATGGAGGCGCCCATCGACAAACAGGGAGCCGAATTCTTTTTGAATCAGAATTCCAGAGAACCGGTGACCGAACCGGACGAATTGGTTCCTCTATGGAAGATTCTTCATCTGGCGGGTGTGGACTGGACCTATGGTAATAAAGGCTGGGCGGCAGAAAACTATTGCATGTTTCTGGCGGATGACCAAGCCTGGGAACATATTACCCGAATCACGGCCAAACAGGCGGATGACCTGGGTTGTAAAATCTTTCTCAATACCGAGTGAGGTCATGTGACTTTCTCAGTCCGGGCCGGACTGAAAAAATTCAACATTGACCATAATTTTGAAGTTAAGAACATCTATGAATATTATGCCAAATGGATCCGGGAAGGAAGACTGAAGGTCAATTCAGACTGGAACAAAGACTTGAAGATCAAGTTTACAGTTCAGGATCCGTGCCAGATCGTGCGAAAAAGTTATGGCGATCCAATCGCGGAAGATTTGAGATTTATCGTCAAATCGGTCGTGGGTGAAGAGAATTTCATTGATATGATTCCCAACAGGTCGAATAACTACTGTTGCGGCGGCGGCGGCGGTTTTCTTCAATCAGGATATACAGATGCACGTCGTGCGTACGGCAAGATTAAAGCCGACCAGATTCTGGCCACAAAAGCCGATTATTGCGTTGCGCCCTGTCACAACTGCCATGCCCAAATTCATGATTTGTCGGATCAGCGCGATCATGCGTGGCAGACAGTTCATTTGTGGACGTTGATATGCCTTTCCCTGGGAATTCTCGGCCCAAACGAAAGAGAATACCTGGGAGATGATCTCAAAGACGTTCTGGTCTTTCACCCGGAATCGGCGATGTAGCCATTGGTCCGTCAAAAGAAACGATGGACCTTTTAATTATTTAACGACATCCGAATAATGACAAAAGAGGAAGGAAGCTTATGAGTTTTCAGAAACGATTAACATCAGGTGAATTTGTTGTACTGGCTGAGATGAATACACCAAAGGGGGTGGATATATCTGAGCTTGTTACCAATGCACGACGTATCAAAGGACGTGTTGATGCCGTCATTGTTCCTGATATGGACAATGGCATCATGCGAATGAGTGCACTGGCTGGAGGTGTTCTTATGCACCAGCAGGGCGTTGAGTCCATCATTCATGTCTATTGCCGGGACCGTAACCGGATGGCGCTTCAAGGAGATATCCTGGCAGCCCATGTACTGGGTATTCAGAATCTCGTTGTTGTCCACGGTGAAGAAATGGCCAAGGGTGATCATCGAGACGCAAAATTGGTAGATGACCTGGATGAACTGGAGCTTTTGGGGGCTATTCAATCCTTGCAGAAAGGTGTGGACATGGCGGGTTTCGATTTGATTGGGAGTCCCTCTTTTACCGTGGGATGTACCATGGCCCCGTCCGCTGACGATGCGGCATTTGACAAAGAATTGTCACTTGCAAGAAAAAAGATCGAGGCCGGCGCTCAATTTATAATTACGCCTCCTGTCTATAATTTAAATCGCTTTTCTGCGGCTATGGATGCGTTTAAAAAGTTAGGGGTGCCGATTATCCCCACGGTTTTTCTCATAAAATCTGTGGGAATCGCCAGATATATCTCAACCTACGAACCGGGCGCCCATATTTCAGAGGATGTGATCAAACGTATTCGGAAAGCGTCGGATACGGAAATGGAGTGTTTACGGATTGCCGGAGAAACCGTTGCAAGTCTAAAAGAAGTTGCCCAGGGCGTACATATCATTACCCTTGGCTGGGAATATCGGCTTCCTAAGATTCTGGATTATGCAGGAATTTAACGGTTGTTTTTGTCATTTTATGGGTTCGATCAATAACGAATTCAAAAGTAAAAATGTTTTCAAACAGACAACGAACATAAGATAAGGGTACACATGCAAGATCAAAATACGCTTAAACAAAATAATACGGTACTTGTAATTGGCGGGGGGGTTGGTGGTATTCGGGCTGCCATGGATCTGGCTGAATCGAATCGGGATGTGGTGTTGATTGATAAGGCATATTCCATCGGCGGACTGATGACCCAACTGGATCGTACGTTTCCCACCAACAATTGCGATTTGTGCACCCTGTCTCCCAATCTATCCGAAAGCGGTCGCCAGTTGCATATCGAGCTTCTGGCTATGACGCAGGTTGCCGAAGTCCAAGGGGAGGCAGGCAATTTTAAATTAAAATTAATTGCGGAACCACGATATATAGACCTGGATAAGTGTACGGCATGCGGTGATTGTTTTAAAAAATTTCCAGAATGTGTTCGTTTTACCCCGGGTCTCGATCACCGGGCTCCCACCTGTATGCGGTATCCTCAAGCAATCCCCCATGCCTTTTCCATTGATATAGAAAAATGCAAAGATATTAATGCACTGGTCAAAGTCTGCAAGGCGGATGCCATCCTCCCTGAAGACACCCAAAAGGTTCGGGAAGTAGAAGCCGGTGCCATTATACTTGCGCCGGGAGCCGAGGTGTTTGACCCTGGTAAATTGGATAGTTTGGGTCATGCAGCAAACCCTGATGTGGTGACCAGCCTAGAGTATGAACGCATATTATCCGCATCCGGCCCAAGCCTGGGTGAACTTGTTCGTCCTTCAGATGGAAAACAACCCAATAAAATAGCCTGGATTCAGTGTGTGGGATCGCGCAGCCTTCACGAAGGCGCTTCTTCATATTGTTCCAGCGCTTGTTGTATGTTTGCATTGAAGGAGGCCATCGTTACCAAGGAGCGCTTTCAAGATTCTATCGAAACCTCCATCTTTTATATGGACATGAGAACATTCGGTAAAGACTATGAATTGTATTTAAATCGGGCCAAAGACGATTACGGTATTCGCCTGGTTAGAAGTCGCCCCCATAGTGTTTTCCATGATCCGGAAACAGGGTCTCTGTCCATTATCTATACTCCCCATGACAGCAATACCAATGTCACCGAAGATTTCGATATGGTGGTGCTTTCCACCGGCTTCAAGGTCTCCCAGGACGTGGAGGATCTGGCAGTGAAACTGGGGGTTGAGCTGAACGAACACCATTTTGCAAAAACAGATAGCTTCAGCCCGGTGGCCACTTCCATACCTGGAATTTATGTCTGTGGGATGTTCGAGAGTCCAAAGGATATTCCCGAAACCATGGTCCAAGCCAGTGCAGCAGCATTTTGTGCTTCAAAAGATTTACCTGTGATCCCTGAAATCCCGGAGAGCGTCGAAGAATTTCCACCAGAGCGCGATGTTAGCCAGGAACCTCTTAGAATCGGAGTGTTTGTTTGCGACTGCGGTCTAAACATCGGCGGTGTAATTAATGCAAAGGGACTGGCAGATTATGCAGGAACACTTCCCGATATTAAGGTATCGGAAATGATCGGCCATGGGTGCAGCCGGGAATCCCTAGCACATGTTGAAAAGGTTATCATCGAAAAGAATCTGAACCGGATGGTCATCGGTGGATGTTCTCCTAGAACTCACGAAACCAAATTTCAGGACGCCCTTCGTAGGACTGGCCTCAATAAATACCTTGTTGAAATCGCCAATATACGGGATCAGGATACATGGGTTCATTTTGATCGGCCTGACGATGCATCCAATAAGGCCCAAGAGCTGGTTCGCATGG
>JAFCZV010000284.1 GCA_019314155.1 Deltaproteobacteria bacterium | reverse complement strand
GCCTGCTGATTGGGGAATTGCCGAAACCGGAACATTGGTGATCGATTCTTCTTCGGAAGATGTTCGTATTGCAACCATGCTGGCCGAAACCCATATCGCTGTTTTACCGGCCTCGAAAATCAAACCCGACAGCGCAGCTTTGGAAAAGGAATTGAATGCCGTCCTGATGGCCGATACGCCGGCTTATTATGCGTTCATCACCGGTGCCAGCAGAACGGCGGACATCGAAAGGGTGCTGACCATAGGGGTCCACGGTCCCCAGGAGCTACATATTCTTATTTTGGAGGAAGATCCCGAATGATCAAAACCGCCCAGGATATGAAATCGTATAAAAAGCAGCTCAAAGAGGCTCTTTCCGATCAATTTCTTCGAACTGCACTGGATAACTTTTATACAGCGTATCGGGAAAACCGCCCCGCAGTTTATGACGGTATAGATTTTGAAGGTATAAAAAAAGAGATTGCAACAGGAAAAGACGGCGTACTCCCGTATCTTAAAGAGCTGTATGAAGAATTCAAAGTCCATGCAGAAACCGCCGGTGCCAAAGTTCATATTGCCAAAAATGCGCAGCAGGCCAATGAAATTATCACTGCCATTGCAAAGGAAAATAATGTAGAAAAGATCGTCAAAGCCAAATCGATGACCGCCGAAGAGACGTTCCTCAACGACCATTTAGAAAAGAGGGGCTTTACGGTAACAGAGACCGATCTGGGTGAATGGATTATCCAGCTCCGGAAAGAAGGACCGTCCCATATGGTGATGCCGGCCATTCACCTTTCCCGTTATCAGGTGGGTGATCTGTTTGCAGATGTAACCGGGAAAAAGCAACACTCTGAAGATATCAACAAACTGGTCAAAGTTGCCAGGCAAGAACTCAGACCCGCCTATCTGGAGGCGGATATGGGGATTACCGGGGCCAATTTCGCCATTGCGGAATCCGGGGCTTTGGGTCTGGTCACCAATGAAGGGAATATGCGTCTGGTGACGACAATGCCGAGGGTCCATGTGGCGCTTGTCGGTTATGACAAGTTGATTCCGGATCTAAAGACCATGCTTCGAATCCTTAAAGTCCTTCCCAGAAACGCCACCGGTCAGGCGATCACCTCTTATATCACGTGGATAAAGGGCACCGTGGAATGCGGCGCTTCTCCAGGGAACCGGAAGGTCATGCATATCGTGTTTCTGGACAACGGACGTCTTGCCCTGGCCAAAGATCCGGTCTTTTCACCGGCCCTAAGG
This sequence comes from Deltaproteobacteria bacterium, assembly GCA_019314155.1. Classification (GTDB taxonomy): domain Bacteria; phylum Desulfobacterota; class Desulfobacteria; order Desulfobacterales; family UBA11574; genus JAAXQD01. The sequence continues at coordinate 2,363 of JAFCZV010000284.1, read as the reverse complement.
TGCATTCGATGCGGGGCCTGTGCCAATGTCTGTCCCGTCTACAGCAAGGTGGGCGGCCATAAGTACGGCCATGTCTACATCGGTGCAATCGGTTTGATTCTAACCCTTTTTTACCATGGCATTGAAAATGACCGGGTGATCGTAAAAAACTGCATCAACTGCCAAGCGTGCAGAGAAGTTTGTCCCGTGGACATCGATCTTCCCCATCTTATTAAAAAGACGTATCGTGCGGTGTTGGATCAAGACGGGAAAACACCCGCAAAAAATTTAATTCTTTCCAGGGTTATGAAGAACCGCCGCCTTTTTCATTTTATCCTCCGCCAAGGCTATCTTGCCCAGAAGCCGCTGGCCCAAAAAGGTCCCATGATCCGGCATTTGCCCAATTTTTTTGAAAAAAGACATGGATTTCGAAGCCTTCCGGTGATCGCCGAGTCGCCGTTTAGAGATCAGTGCAAACATCTGCGGAAACAGGTTGTCCGTCCCAAATATACCGTTGCGCTTTTTGCCGGATGTGCCGTCGATTTCATCTACCCCGAACAAGCCAGAGCACTCCTTAAACTACTTGAAAGGCACCGGGTTCAGGTTGAGTTCCCCAAGGAACAAACCTGCTGCGGATTACCGGCATTGATGGCTGCCGAGGAGGCGACCGCCCGGGAAGTAGCGCTCCAGAATATTCGAGCAGTGCGGCCTGAAAATTATGATTACATCCTTACCCTGTGTGCTTCCTGCGCGTCTCATCTCAAGCACAATGGTTTCAAGATATTCAAAAAAGATTCGGCTTGGCTTGGAAAGCTAAAGGAATTTTCGGATAAGATCATTGATTTCAGTTCTTTTATGGTCAATGTGCTCAATGTGTCTTCAGACAAATTCAAGGCAACCCATAAAAAAGTCGCCTATCATGCCCCGTGCCATCTTTGCCGGGGCCTCCATGTCACCACGGAACCCCGAAAACTCATCCAATTGGCGGGCTACACGTATGTAAGGTCTAAAGACGAAGATGTCTGCTGCGGGTTCGGCGGATCTTATTCAATCGATTTTCCTGAAATATCCGCCGAGATCCTAAAAAAGAAACTGGACACTGTGGAAGATACCCCGGCCGAGCTTCTGGTCACGGACTGTCCGGGTTGTGTCCTTCAGCTACGCGGCGGGATGGATAAACGAAGCGGAAAAATTCAGGTCAAACATATTGCAGAACTTCTTGCCGAAACCGTGCTCTGATACAAGAACCGAGATGGGCATTACGGGCGTTGAACAAACACTATCGTTTTAACAAACGTTCAATTATCCCTTTTCCTGATGATTCTTGTTTCGAAAGTCCCAGATGCCGTTGTATTGCCGATACCAGTTTCTTTTCCGATACGTCTGAGCCTTCCACCACAATTTCATTTTTGACCATAATTGCAGGGGCGACCGGTAAATCCAATTCGAAATACGCATCCGTGTGATATTCTTCCGGGGACTTGGATATGGTTTCTATCTCGATGTCGTATGTTTCGCCCAGCCTGGGCATCATCTTTTTGAAATGCTTTCAGGGCTTGCCATTGGGCTCGTTGAGGAAGAATCTTACTTTAACCATGAATGGCTCCTTATAATTATAATGAATCCTAAGATTTAAGTATTAAATATACGATGTATCCCACATAACAGGCCAAAAGAACAACACCGTCCTTGCGACTCACAACGTAAGTCTTTCTCATCATCAGCCACGGCAGGAAGCTGACAAACATCATGGCAATGTAATCGAAAAGGAGGCCGCTTTGAACGAAACCCCCGGGAATCGGAATGGGCCTCACCAGAGCGGCTGCACCGAGCACACTGAGAATGTTAAAAACATTGCTCCCTACAAGGTTGCCGATGCTGATATCCATCTCTTTCCTAAATGCGGCAACAACAGAAGTGGCCAGCTCAGGAAGGGAGGTTCCCAGAGCAACGATGGTCAGACCGATGAACTTTTCGCTGACGGCGAATATTTTCATGATGGCTACAGCGGCATTGATTAAAATCTCAGCACCGACAACCACTCCGACAATTCCTGCGGAGATCCATACCATCTGCCGGGTTCTGGAAGGCACATATTCAATTTCTTCCACGGCATGGGCGAAAGCGACACTCTCTCCAATTAACGCCCGCCTGGATTCTTTAACGGCAATGTAATAATTGAAGCATGTGTATAAGATAATTCCACCGAACAGCGACGCACCTTCGAGCCTACTGATTTCCGAATTAAGAGAAATCAGAAAAAGATATAAGGATATCCCGAGCATTATCGGTATGTCTCGATGGAATACCGACCGCTGACTTTTTATCGGATGTATTATGGATGCCAGGGCGAGAACCAGCGCAATGTTGCAAATATTACTTCC
>JAFCZV010000283.1 GCA_019314155.1 Deltaproteobacteria bacterium | reverse complement strand
GATTTTATATTCTCCTTCTGGACGCTTAATATCTCTAGGATCGGCTTCAAGATAGAGTTCAATGGCCTCTTTAAGATTGTTTATCGCTTCTTCTTCTGTCCGGCCTTGGGTAACGCAGCCCTTTAGAGCCGGACAATAAGCAACAATATAGCCGTCCATCCCTTTTTCTAAAACGATCTTAAGCTTCATTTTTTGCTCCTGTTGCTCTCATCTATCATTTCTATTAAGCTTACCCTCATCATTAAGCGGTTCCCTATCCGGTAATTACCTAAATTGATTCAGTAATTTTTGTCTCCAGGGACATTAGCATTTCCATTATAATTATCTTCATATTTAAAGACCTGGTGATTGTCCGGTTTTGTTTTTATCTTTTTTAGATAAAATACAACAATTTCGCAAAAAAGTCAAAAGTCAATATTTAATGATCGTAATGGAAATTCCGATCGGAATTCAGATACCGAACAACGGGTTTATTACCGTTAATACATACTATTGTTGTAATAACGATGGTGAAATATTGACATTTAGCGGGTTTGTGCCATAAGAATAGCATGCAAAGGAAAGCTTGCATAGATGCGCCTGGAGCCATGCATCACATCATTATACGAGGTATCTAACGGAAGGTCATTTTTAAAGACTCACAGGATTATTCAAATTTTTTAAACCGATTGAGAAACGTCTTGACGGAAACAAAAACCCCATGTTTTTCCTGGACGCTTATGACCTGCCGGTTGAAAGCAAAAAGTAAAGGGAAAATGACGGTTGACAATATAGGTCACCTTTGTTACTGAGTTTCAATTTTCAGCCAAGAACTGATAGTGATGGAAAAATATTACAGGGAAAGATTTGAAGCGCAGCGACGCATTGCAAACATTTTATCCTCAAGCTTGGAGGTTAATGAAATCCTGGAGTCCTTGAGAGAGGAAACCAGAAATCTTATTACTTCCGCATTGGAAGTTTGCATTTTACTTCTTGACCCAGATGCACATAAATACACTCGACCTCTTCAATGTGCCCTCCACAAGAGACCCGTCAACTGCCTTTCCTGCAAAAGAGACCGTGCGGCAGTTATAAAGGCCCTAACCCGGAAAAAATATGTTATTATCCAGAAAAGTGAGGCTATCGTAAGGAGAGATGGCACTGTTATTGAAACAGGACCGGAAAGCGCCATGCCCGTGTTTGTTAATGGTGAAATTCTTGCCGTCGTTCATGTTGTGTCTAAACCCGGATCCCGTTTTAATAGAAAAGACTTTTACTTTTTGAAGGATATGACAGAAACAGTGGGTAATGCTATCGTCAAGGCCAAAAAGCATTGGGAAATTACCCAGGAAAAGATCAAGATCAGTCAAACTCTTACCCACCTCTTTCCCTTTGTTCCTCATTCTGTCCGGAATATTGTGGAAAGAAATCCTGAAATGCTTGCCCAGGAAAAACAGAGTAAAGAAGTTACGGTGCTGTTTCTCGACCTCGAGGATTACACCAGGCTAAGCAGCAGATACTCCGTTAAGGAGGTTAACGAACTGGTCGAGCAGATATTTTCCAGATTCGTTGACCCAATCCAACGATCTGGTGGCGACATTAATGAGACGGCAGGGGATGGGCTGATGATCATCTTTAGTGATGACAATGCTGAGAACAATGCAAGATCTGCCGTCAGGGCGGCCTTTGAAATTTATGAAATAAACCGGAAATTCAGTCGGCGCTTGGGGAAAAAGTTAGAATTCGTAAAGGTAAACATGGGCATTAATTCAGGGGTTGCCCTGTTGGGGATGACTCATTTCAAAGGCTCCCTTGAAACACGGATGACCTATACCGCGAGTGGGCCGGTGACCAATTTGGCTGCTCGGTTGGCAGATTATGCCAAAGGTGGCGACATCCTGATTGGAGATGAAACAAGACAACTGATTGAAGGCTTATGGCCTGTGTATGACCATGGTCTGACCGCACTAAAAGGAATAGAAGAACCCATAAGAATCTATTCTCTTCTCAACACACCCTCATCTAAAGATCCGTGAAATGGGTGACCTCTTTCTTTCCGGCACTTTTTACCGTTATACTTAGGTTGTCGATGTTCTGGCATTTGACACCTAATATTTCACTTTTATACGCATAAGCGCGTCAAGGAGGGGTTTTATTTTAATCCGGTGTTCCGGGGGTATCATTAAAACCGTTATTTGAAGATTGGGGATAAACCCGGCCCCCGGATGTTTCAGGGAGTTCATCTGGTAATGATCCCGATTCTCTTTGGATGCCAATAACAGTAGAACGTCTGCAAAATTACCTGAAAAACCCATGGCGTCGACATGTTCCACAAATTGCAAAAAAAGCGTGTTCACGGTTATCACAAACGGGTCGACCTCGGAATAACCTTCTTTTCTGCAATCGTGTTTTGAAACAAAACATCTGCATCCAAACGGTCTGACCGGGTAAATCGGGCACAGGTTGTCTGTTAACAGGGGACAACTTCCGTTAAAATGATTGTGCCACTCTTCCGGCAAATCATCCCCCTTGCGACAAAGATCCGCGAGGCGGTTGGTGGTGGTTTGAGGCTTGAAACGTTTTTCGGAGAGTGTGGCTTGAACATTTTCAAATAAATCAGACTGGCCATTTGAAATCATGTGGTTGGCGATCAGACAGGCTTCTATGGTTGTCATTGTGACTTTGGGAGTGCAGCATTCGGAGCAATATTTTTTGCAGGCCATGTCCAGACCGCCCGAAAAATCGTCATAAATCCTGTAGATTCGGTCCAAAACAGCCAACTTTATATTCATATCCATCTGTTCGGTCCTGAAAAACCCCTTGTTCATGCCTGCGTTCGGTCCAATGAGGATTCGATCCGTCAAGCTTTTGTTTCTCGGAAAACCCGCTGTCCAACTGGGATCGAACATTGAAGCCTGTCTTCAAGGCAATAGGGGTATATTAGTAGTATTTTCATGATTTGACACCAATGCAACTTCGGACCAGGCGTTGTGTCTGGCTAATCATGTATAGTGGAATAGACAGTATTTGATCAAAATATGACAACTCGTGCATTGAATATCGGACACCGAGCAGTGTTTTGGGATATTCTTTAAGAAAAAGCCTCATGCTCTTTAATGAACCCCTCGCGCCGGCCTTTACCTCTACCGGTATCGGCATGCCTTCGATTTCTATTAGAAAATCAACTTCAGCATTGCTCCCTCGGGCTTCCCTTGCCCAAAAATGTAATTTTTTGTCAGAGTAAGGATCCGCGCAGGCAAGCAATTCTTGAGCGACATACTGCTCTGCAACACTGCCTGCATTGATTTGCATAATAGAGTTATCGAGAATAATAGAGTCCTGCACGCCAAGAGCACTTTGCATAAGACCGACATCGAGAAATGCTATTTTGAATTTACGTTCATTGGTAGTTGCCAAAAGAGGTACTCCAGCACCGGATGCATGGCATATTTTGGACAGACATCGCGCATCGCATAGCAACCCAAGCGCTTCCTTCAGGAATTTAGCTTCGATGCCTGGATTTACATGTGAATACTTGTAACGCCGACCAGCCATTTGTGGCGCACTGGAATACACTTCTTTCAAATATTTATGTTTTGCGGTTGATGCATACTTGGCAAAATCATCTGTA